>JBMOIG010000061.1:0-27130 GCA_049317445.1 Myxococcota bacterium
CGGGCCTTCTGGCACGGACTGCCGGCAAAAGAGGGCATTCTTCTCACGGATCAAGGGTTAATACCTGACCCTCACCACGCGCGTCGCAGCGCCACCGCCGTCGGCACCTGCAACTCCCCGAGCACAAACCCATTCACCGGCCCCTGGTAGCAAAGCCGCCCCCCCAGCACGCCAGCCCCAGGCCCGAGATCCACGATCCAATCCGCCTCGCGAACCACATCCAACTGATGCTCGATAACGACAAGCGTATCGCCACGGTCGACGAGCTCGTGCAGCACGCTCAACAGCTTCTGCAGGTCGCGCAAGTGCAAGCCGGTCGACGGCTCATCCAACACGTACAACGTCTCCTGCCGCCGCTTCTTGCTGAGTTCACTGACGATCTTCAGCCGCTGCGCCTCGCCCCCCGACAGCGTGTTCGACCCCTGCCCCAGCGTCAGGTAGCCCAGCCCCACCCGCTCGGCCAGCTGCAGCGCGCCCTCGATTTGCCGCACGCCGCGAAAGTGCTCGGCCGCATCGGCCACCGACATCCGCAGCACGTCGGCCATCGTCGCGCCGCGGTAGCGCACCTGCAGCACCTGCTCGCCATAGCGGCTGCCGTTGCACGACTCGCACGGCACGAACACGGTGGGCAGAAACGACATCTCGACCTTGACCTGCCCGGCGCCCAGACACGACTCGCACCGGCCGCCCTCGACGTTGAACGAGAACTTGGGCGCCGTCAGGCCCAGCACCTTGGCGTCGGGCAGTGCCGCGAACTTGTTGCGGATCGCGTCGAAGATGCCCATGTACGTGGCGGGGCACGAGCGGGGCGTGCGGCCAATCGGCGCCTGGTCCACCTCGACCACGCGGCCCAGACCGTCCAGACCCTCAAGGGCGTCCAACCCCGGAATGTGCGGGCGGTCTTCGGCCGGACGCAGCCCGGTGACCGTGACGTGCTGATTGCCGGCGACGACCAGCAGGTCGCGCACCAGCGTCGACTTGCCCGACCCCGACACGCCCGTGACGGCGTTGAAGCGACCGCGCGCGAATTGCGCCGTGATCCCTTGCAGGTTGTTGCGGCGGGCGCCCCGCAGCGTGACGAACGGCGTGTCGGCGTCGATGGTGCGCGGAACCGACCGCACCCGGCGCAAGTGGCCGTCGCGCAAGGCAGCACCGGTCGGCGACAGCGGATCGGCCAGCATCGCCTGCAGCGTCCCCTGGGTCAGCACCTGGCCGCCCTGGGTGCCGCCGCCGGGTCCCAGCTCGATCACGTGGTCGGCGCGGCGAATCGTCTCTTCATCGTGCTCGACCACCAACAGCCCGTTGCCGCGGTGCACCAATTGGTCCAATGCGTGCAGCAGCTTGGTGTTGTCGGCGGGGTGCAGGCCGATCGTCGGCTCGTCCAGCACGTACAGCACGCCGCGCAGGTTCGAGCTCAACTGTGCCGCCAACCGAATGCGCTGGCTCTCGCCCCCCGACAGCGTGGTCGCGCCGCGGCCCAGCGACAGGTACTCGAGGCCCACCTCGACCAAGAACCTGCAGCGACTGGCCAATTCGTCGACGATGGGCTGAGCCACCTGGGCGTCGCGGGCGCTCCACGTCACCCCTTGCAGCCACTGCACCAGCTCTTGCGGCCCCAGCGCCACCGCCTCGTCGATGCCGCGCTGGGCGATCTGCACCGACCTCGCCTCCTTCTTCAGCCGCGACCCCTCACACGCCGGGCAGGGCTGCAGCAGCCGCACCGCCTCTTCCGCCACCTTCTCGCCGCCGTCGGGCATCCCCGCCTTGGCCATCGCCTCGGTCGAGCGGCCGTCGCCCGGGCGTTCGCGCTTCTTCTTGTCTTTCTTAACCTTCTTGGCCTTGACGGGCAGCAGCGCCTCGCCTTTGCCCAAGGGGGCCAGCCCGTCGACCTCGTCGCCCAGCAGCGTGGTCTCGCGCACGCCGGTGCCGTGACAGGTCGGGCACCAGCCGGCCGGCGAGGTGAAGGTAAACAGCCGTGGATCAGGGGGTTCGACGCCGCGGTCGCAGCGGTTGCAGTGGCGGCGCAGGCTCCAGGTCGCAGCCACCGTATCCGCCGTGCGGACCAGCACCGTGCCGTCGCCCAGCCCCAGCGCCGCATCCACGGCTTGGGCCAGCACCGTCTGCCGTTCCGGCCCCTGACGCTTGCCGTCCACGCGTGCCACCACGTAGTCCAAGTCGTGCACGGTGTGGCGGCGCAGCGGTGGCACGCCGTGCAGGGGCACGAGGCTGCCGTCGACCTGAATCCACGTGTGGCCCAGACCCTTGGCGCGGTCGAGGATCTCCTTGTGGTGCCCTTTTCGGCCGCGAATCGCCGGCGCCATGACGTACACGGTGCCTTGGCCGTAGCGGTGGGTGATGGCATCGGCCACGTCGGCCGCGGTCTGCCCCGAGACCGGCCCGCCGCAATGCGGGCAAAGCTGAGTGCCGCAGCGGGCATACAGCAGCCGCAGGTACGGGTACAGGTCGGTCAATGTCGCGACGGTCGAGCGCAGTCCGCCGCGCGTGGTGCGCTGGGCAATCGCCACGGTCGGCGGCAGTCCCGCCAGTCGGTCGACGTCGGGCTGGGCGGCGGGCGGCAGGTACTGGCGGGCAAACGGCGACAGACAGTCGAGAAACCGCCGCTGCCCCTCGGCAAACACCACGTCGAATGCCAGAGAGCTCTTGCCCGACCCGGAAAGCCCCGTGACGACGACGAATTGGTCGCGCGGAATATCCAGGGAAATCGACCGCAAATTGTGCACCCGGGCGCCGCGCACCTGCACCAGGCCGGGATCGCGCTCGATGCGGTCGTCGTCGGGCAGGCCGCCGGCGCGCGCATACACCCAGCTCGCGGTGTCTTGCGACCGCTTGCGGGCGATGCGCAGGTGCGTGCCCGTCGGCGAGTCCAGCAGCTCGGCAAGTCCTTGCGGCTCGCCCATATACAGCACCCGACCGCCGCCCGGACCGCCGTCGGGTCCCAGCTCGACCACGTGGTCGGCGGCGGCAATCAGGTCCAGGTGGTGCTCGACCAGCACGACGGTGTTGCCGCGGTCGGTCAGCGCCCGCAGGTTGTGCAGCAGCACGTGGACGTCGTGCAGGTGCAGGCCGGTCGACGGTTCGTCCAGCAGGAACAAGGCGTTGTGCGTCTTTGCCTGCAGCAGGTGCCAGGCGATCTTCAGCCGCTGCGCCTCGCCCCCCGACAGCGTCGACAGCGGCTGCCCCAACCGCAGGTAGCCCATGCCCAGATCGCACAGGGCGCGCATGGCGTCGGACAGCGCGGGGTCGTCGGCAAACGCCTCGGCCACACCGGCGGCCGTCAAGTCCAGAAAGCCCGCGGCGTTCTTGCCCCGGTGCTTCACCTGCAAGACGTCGGAGCGAAAGCGCTTGCCCTCGCATGCCTCGCAGGTGATGCGCACGTCGCTCAAGAACTGCATCTCGACGGTCTCGACGCCCAGCCCCTCGCACACCGGGCAGCGGCCGCCCTCGCGGTTGAACGAGAAGGTGGCCGCGTTGTAGCCGCGCGCCTGCGCCAGCGTCTCGGCCGCCAGCCGGTCGCGGATCGCGTCCCAGACCTTCAGGAAGGTCGCGCAGTTGGCGCGGGTCGAGCCGTGCGGCAGCTCCTGATCCACCAGCACCACTTCGCGCAAACCCTCGTCGCCCTCCAGCCCCGCGCACGCCCCCGGCTCGTCGACCATCTCGCCGCGCCGGCGCTGCAGCGTGCGAAACAGCACCTCTTCGACCAGCGTCGACTTGCCCGAGCCCGACACGCCGCACACGACGTTCAGCGCGCCCAGCCGCAGGGCCACGTCTTCGCCCTTCAGGTTGCGGGCGGTCGGGGCCAGCACGCGCAACCAGCCGGTCTGCTTGATCTTCGGCTTCAGCGGCTTGCCCGCCGTCGTGCGCCCCGTCAGCCGTTGCAGCGCCCACGTGTCGGGTTCCGCGTCCACCCGCCGCTTGCCCAGCAGGTAGTCGGCGGTCAGGCTGCGCTCGGCCTTGCCCAAGCCTGCCGGGGGTCCCACGTACAGCAGCTCGCCGCCCGCCTCTCCCGCGCCGGGGCCCAGATCGATGATCGTGTCGGCCGCCAGCATCAGCGCCGGGTCATGCTCGACGACCACGACGGTGTTGCCGGCCGCGCGCAGCCGCTCGAGGATCCGCAAAAGCCGGTCGTTGTCGCGGGGATGCAGGCCCACCGAGGGCTCGTCCAGCACGTACAGCACCTGCGTCATGCCGGTCGCCAGGGCCGCCACCAGCTGCACGCGCTGCAGCTCGCCCCCCGACAGCGTGCGCGCTGCCCGCTCGAGCGACAGGTACTCGAGACCGACCTCGTCCAAGAACTCGATGCGCTTTCGCAATTCCCGCAGCGGCAGCTCGAGCGCCAGCAGCTCGGCGGTCGCGGGGGCCAGGTCGTCGAGCTTGTGCCGCACCTCGCGCACCGGCAGCCCCAGCCACTCGGGCAGCGACAGCCCGCCCCACCGCCACGCCCGCGCCTCTGGCCGCAACCGCGCGCCGTGGCAGTCGGGGCACGGCACATACGCCCGATAGCGCGCCAGCAGCACCCGCACGTGCATCTTGTAGGTCTTGGTCTCGAGCCAGCGGAACCAGCCGCGAATGCCCCAGAAACGCGAGACTTTTCGGCCCGGATCGCCGTCGATGATGCGCTGTCGTTGCGCGTCGGTCAGGTCCTGCCACGCGGCGTCGAGCGGGATGCCCTCGCGCAGGCACACGGCCTCCAGGTCGGCGCGCTCTTCGACGGTCGATTCGGTGCTCCACGGCTTGATGGCGCCGTTTCTCAGGGACTTGCGAGGGTCCGGCACCACGCGCCCCAGATCGATGTCGGCCAGCCGGCCAAAGCCGTTGCACGCCGGGCACGCGCCCACCGCGGAATTGAACGAAAACAGGTGCGGCGACGGGTCCGGGATATCCAGATCGCACGACGCACAGCGCAATGCCGTCGACGCCCGCAGATGCACGAACGCGCCCGTGCCGCCCTGCCGTACCGTCGAGATCGGTCGAAGGGCATGGAACTTCTGTGGATCCGCCCCCTCGACCCACGCCGACACCGTGCGGCCACCGCGACGCAGGGCCTGATGCAGCGAATCGACCAGCCGCGAGCGGTCGTCCTCCCGCGCGACCATGCGGTCCTGCAGTACGTGAACGGACTCGCCGACGCGGTCCTCGGTCAGGATGTCGGCCAGCGGCTCGGTCTTGCCGCCCTCGAACGCGCGGTGATAGCCCGCAGCGGCAAGGCCCGAAAGCGTCGCCTGCGCGGCCGACAGCGACACCACCGGAACCTCGAACGTGATCGCGAGCTTGCGCCCCGTCGCCTGGGTCAGCAGCTCGTCGGCCATCACCGAAAGCGGCGTGCGCGCGACGGTGCGGCCGCAGCGGGGGCAGTCGGGGATGGCGGCGTGGGCGAACACAAGGCGAAAGTACTCGCCCAGCTCGGTCAACGTGGCGACAGTGGCGCGGGCGGCGCGGATGGTCTTGCCCTGGCGCAGGCCCACCGACGGCAGGATCCCGGTGATCTCGTCGACCCGCGGCTTGTCCATGCGCTCGAGGAACTGGCGGGCGTACGACGACAGGCACTCGACGTAGCGGCGCTGCCCCTCGGCGTACAGGGTGTCGAAGGCCAGCGACGACTTGCCCGAGCCCGAAACGCCCGTGACGACGACCAGCTTGCCCAGCGGGACCTCGAGGTCAAAGCCGCGCAGGTTGTTCTGGCGCACGCCGCGCAGGCCGATGACGGCGGCGGCGGGTTCGGTGGGGGGGACGGCTGTCGGTGGGCGGGGCTTGGCCATGGGCCGAACAAGGTAGGTGCCGCGCCTGGAGGGTGCAAGCGGGGAAGGGCACCTGCTCGCACCCCTACGGCGTGGCTTGCGCGACCACCCACGCCGCCATGGACGTCAGACCATCCGTAAAGGCCTCGGATTTGCAGATGTTCTGGACGAAACCGTTGTCGCCGAACAGTCGGGCCAGCTCGAGATAGCGCGCCCCGAAGGCCGACTCGCCGCGCCGTCCTCCGCATACATAGGGCGCCTGCCCGGGGGCGGTGTCCTTCATCGCCGCCCGGTAGAACTGCGCGATATCGACCCGCTTCTGCCACTCCGTCGCGGCTGCCGTGGCGCCGCCTTGGTACAGACTGTCGCCCGTGACCACCGCCACCCTCACCCGGCTGGGATCTGCCTTCAGCGACCGGAACTTGTCCACGAAAACGGCGACCGGGGCGAAGCGCGCGTCCTTCTTCACGCTCGCCCCAACCGCCACTTCCGCTGCGGTCACGCAGGTCTGGTGTTGCTGCGAACCCAAGGGCAATCCGACGCAGTCCGAAAGGCACGTCAGCGACGGGTCCGTGACCTTGCGGAACTCGCAGTTGCCCTCGTTCAGGCCCTGGTTGGCGCCGGCTGCGTCGCCGAGCAGGTTGCAGTGATCGCGATCCTCGGTCGAGACGAACGCAAGGTTCGCCTTCTTGTCTGCCGCGTTGAGATTGGGCAGCTCGACGCCCAGATCGACGGAACAGTCGTCGTCGTCGCTGACGAACACGAGCACCAAGTCCGCGTCGTCGCGCAGCAGCTGTCGATTCTGGCAGTCGGCGGTCGGTTGGCCGCTGCCGTCCTTGGGGCAGTTGGGGCCATTCGGGTCCAGGGCGTGCCAGGCAGACCGCAGGCCGCCCTCGAACTTCGACTCCGTGCTCGTGCCCGCGCCAAGGGTGGCCAGGCACTTGAAGTAGTCGAGGTTGGACTTGCCGGCAGGCTGACCGGCCGCGTCCACGGGGTTGGACTTCAGCACGGCCGGGAGTTGGTCAGGGGCCGGGCAGTCTTGCGTGTCGGGGGGGAACATGCAGCCCGCCTGCTCTGGCGTGGTGCCGCCGGGGACGTAACAGATCGACCGCCGCTCGGCGACCGGCACCGTGGGCTCGAAAAGCTCCCGGCACTCTGTGTCGCTGGTGCAGCGCTTTTCGCAGTAGGAGTTGATCGAGCAGTTCTGGTTGGTCAGCTTCTGGACGGTGGATGGCTTGTTGCATTTCCAGCCCGGTACTGCGCCCAGCGGGTTGGCCATGGTCGTCGTCCCTGAGGCCGGACACATCGACGACGGGCCCAACGGACTGAACAGGTGGGTCACGCTCGCTTGGGCGCACGTGTCGTCGCTGCTACACGGGATCCGCACCCGCTCCATGCAATTCGGCGGAAACGACGTCGCCGCTGCGTGCATGAACTGGCCGACGTGCTTGACCTGGTTGGTCGCGACGGTCGGGCCGCCCAGATCCGCAATCTGTTGCACCGTCACGACGGCCATCTGGGCGTCGATCGTGCCTTGGGCCTGCAGACCCGCGACGAATTGGTCGATGCCTTTGGCAAGGGCGCGCTGCTCCTGACACATCGACGACGAGTGGTCGATCACCCACAGGAAGTCCACCTTGCGAGGGCCGGGCTGCGCGACCTCTGCGTCGCCGGTGGCATCCGTTGGAGGCAGAGCGTCGGTCGCCGCATCGGACTCCACCGCACCGTCCGGCGTGTCCGTCAACCCAAGGTCGGAAGCGCCGTCTGCGGCATCCGTGGGCAGCGCGAGACTGCCGTCGTTGGGGTTGGTTGACGTGCAACACGGCAGCAGGACGACAAGCCACAAGGAACTGGAAAGCAAGCGATGCATGGCCCTACCTCGTCAGAGTGTGCTCGGGTATCTGCAACGCTGGGGCTTGCCGCCGCAGGAGCGCCCGATGGCCGTCATCTATCCGTCATGGCTCTATGCCCTTGCCCGGCGGTCGTCAAGCCCGGGAGGCAAGCACGTTCTCGCGCCCGCGTTCGACGCCACGATCGTCGTAATCGCGCAGTCCAGACAGTCTGGACTCCTCAAAAGCTCGCATCCCCCACCTCTCCAGCAAGGGTCACGCCCCCCGTCTGGCCGTGGGAAGCCCCCCATGAGACCACAGGTGAGACCACAGGTGAGACTGCAGGTGAGACCCCCCTGAGACCCCAGGTGAGACCTGTCGCGCGCTGTCCTTCTCCCGCATTTCTGCACGGTTGCGCTGCCGCCAGATCTGGCACGCTCCTTGCTCTCCATCGCCAAGCCCGGGCAGACCGGCGGATGGAGGCGACCGATGGAAACGCAGACGTGGCTTGTCTGGTGCTTGGCCCTGATGCTGACGGCGTGCCAGACGGACCTGACGACGACGGACACGGCCCCCGGTCCTGAGATGTCGACAAGTGCGGTGGCGGGGGCGCTGCAAGTCGAGCCCGACCTGGACCTGGCGTCGCCGACCGAGCTGCGACTGGTGGACGGGCAGCTGGCCGATGTGCTGGTCACGCTTCGGGAAGACCTCGACGACGCCCCCGACGATGCCGTGCTGCAGGCGCGCGTGGCGGCGAGTCAGGCGCGGGTGCTGGCTGCGCTGTCGGGCGACCATGCGCGCGTTTTGCGGCGCTACCGACTGGTTCCGGCGCTGGCGCTGCGCGTCGGCAAGGACGCTCTGGCGCGGTTGCGCGCGTTGCCCGACGTGGAGGTGGTAACGGCCGACCGGATGCTGCGGACCGACGCACTGCCCGCGACGGTGGTACAGGCCACGGCGGCGCACGACAAGCTGGGCCTTTGGGGGAGTGGGGTGCGCATCGCCGTCATCGACAGCGGCGTGGACCTGACGCACCCGGATCTGGTCGGTCGCGTGGCCGCCCAGCGCTGCTTCGACCACTCTGGCTGTCCGGGCAGCGGCAAGACCGTGGGCGCAAGTGCGCAAGACCAGAACGGTCACGGCACCCACGTTGCCAGCCTGCTGGTCGGCGCCGGCAAGGTCGCCCCGCAAGGCATCGCGCCCGGCAGCAAGCTGGTGGCGGTGCGCGTGTTCGGCAAAGGCGGCAGTGGGCCGACGTCAGACGTTCTGGCCGGTCTGGACTGGGTGGCCCAGAACGCCAAGTCGCTGGGGGTGCGCGTCGTCAACCTCAGTCTCGGTGGCGAGGAGACCTTCTCGGGCACCTGCGACAAGGCCGACCCCGCGACCGCCAAGGCCGTCCAACTGCTGCGCTCCAAGGGCGTGGCCGTCTTCGCCGCCGCGGGTAACGCCACCAAGACCAACCGCCTTTCCTCGCCCGCGTGCCTGACCGGCGTCATCTCCGTCGGGGCGACGTACACCGCCAGCTATGGACCGCAGTCGTTCGGCTCGTTGTGCAGCGACAAGCTGACCGGCACTACGCGCATGGCCTGTTTCTCCAACCGCAGCGCCGCCCTGGATCTGGTCGCGCCAGGTGCCTTCCTGACCGGTGCGGGGCTTGGCGGGGGCGCAGTGGTGATGGCGGGTACCTCGCAGGCCACGCCCGTTGCCGCTGGCATCGGCGCCCTGCTGATGGGCTGCAAACCGACGCTGACCCCGGACGCGCTGCAGGCGGCGTTGCAGAAGTCGGCAAAACCCATCGCAGATCCCGTGTCCGGCCGGGTCTATCCGCTGGTTCAGGCCGTCGCGGCGGCTGCCTTGGTCTGCCCGTGACCGGACCGGAAGCCCGAACACACGGCAAACGGGTCAGATTCCGTTGGGCGGAGGTGTCCGGGGGGGGGCGAGCGACGCTCAGTTCTTCTGGCAGTACAGCAGCTGCAGGTAAGGCGCGTTGGTGCCGGCATAGGTGCCCGTGTTGGTGATGCTGATGTTCGTATAGGCCGTGGCGGTGCTGACCGTGGTGAAGTTGGTGTAGTAGCCGACGGCCGGCTGGTACGGAGAGAGGTAGTTGGTGCTGAAGGGTCTGGAAACCGTCATGCTGTGCGTATGCCCCGGGTCGCTGATGCTGTGGGTGTGCTGCCCAACCGCCCGATTCTCGCCGTTGGCAAGCGCAGTGCCGACAGTGAGTCCCACGCTACCCCCGGAAGGCCTGCCGACGATGGTCCGCCCCCAAGCCGTGGACAGCTCCGACCAGCCGGTTGGACAAACGGTCAGGTTGAAGGCCATGACGGCGCCGGTGGGGACTGCACTCGCGCCACCCACGGTGCCATCGGTGCAGTCGTACGTCCCGTCCGCATTGATGCCGTGCAGCACCATCGGGGCCGCACATGCCTGGCCAACCACCGGAATCACGGGACGCCCGCTGAGGCTTGCGTAGGCACCGGTCGTCGCCACCGCAGCCAAGCTGGCGGTCGTTGCGTACGAGCTCAGGGAGGCAACGGTGGCGTAAAGGGCGAGGTTCGGGGTGCCGCTCAGGCTGCTGTAGGCTCCGGTGGTCGCCACCGAGGCCAAGTTCGCAATCTTCGCGTACACGCTCAAGTCCGGAGCGCCACTCAGGCTGCCGTAGGCTCCCGTGGTCGCGACGGTGGCCAGGTTCGCGATCTTTGCGTACACGCTCAGGCTTGCCGTCGTGGCATAGACGCTCAAGTCCGGAGCGCCACTCAGGCTGCCGTAGGCTCCCGTGGTGGCAACTGCGGCCAAGCTGGCGGTCGTCGCGTACGAGCTCAGGGAGGCAACGGTGGCGTAGAGGGCGAGGTTCGGGGTGCCGGTCAGGTTGGCGTAGGCTCCCGTGGTCGCGACGGTGGCCAGGTTCGCGATCTTTGCGTACACGCTCAGGCTTGCCGTCGTGGCATAGACGCTCAAGTCCGGAACACCGCTGAGGCTGCCGTAGGATCCCGTCGTTGCAACCGTCGCCAGATTCGCGATCTTTGCGTAAACGCTCAGGCTCGCGGTCGTCGCGAACACGCTCAAGTCCGGGGTGCCGCTCAAACTGCCGTAGGATCCCGTCGTTGCGACGGTCGCCAGATTCACGATCTTGGCGTACACGCTCAAGCTTGCTGTCGTGGCATAGACGCTCAAGTCCGGAACACCGCTGAGGCTGCCGTAGGATCCCGTCGTTGCAACCGTCGCCAGATTCACGATCTTGGCGTACACGCTCAAGCTTGCTGTCGTTGCAAACGGCGAGAGGTCCGGCGTTCCGATGACGTCGCCATACGCACCGCTGGTCGCCACCGTCGCCAGCGAGGCCGACTTGGCGTAGGGAGAAAGGTCAGGCGTTCCGATGACGTCGCCATACGCACCGCTGGTCGCCACCGTCGCCAGCGAGGCCGACTTGGCGTAGGGCGAGAAGTCCGGCTTGTCGAGAAGGTCTCCGTACGACCCGCTGGTGGCGACCTTTGCCAGATTTGCGATCTTGGCGAACACGGTCAAGTCCGGCAGCGCCTTCAAGTCCGCGTATCCGCCCGACGTTGCGACCTTGGCCAAGGAGGCGATCTTGGCGTAAACGTCCAATTCGGGAATTCCGTACAGATCGACATATTCGCCCGTCGTGGCCACCGACGCGAGCTCGTCGAGGACGGCGTAGGGCGCCAGCACCTTGGCGCTGATCTGGTCCCCGGTGACGCATCCCGTACAGGCCAGCCCCTCGGCAAGGCCGGCGCGGATCGAAAAAGGCACCGATTGCAGATGCTTGCGCCCCATCGGCGGGTCCGATCCCAGCTGGATCGAGAGCCACGCATTGCCGATCACCGAGGCGTCCAGAGGCTTCTTCGACCCAACCTCGTAGCTGAACTGACCGCTGCTGACGGGAATCAGGACGGGCCCCTCGGTCCAGGCCGCTGCGCCTCCGGACTCGCTTGGGTACAGCGAAAACGTGATCGGGTACTGCCCGTCGGCGACAGGCCCCCCCGCTCCAGAAGTCAGGGCTCCCTCCACAAGCATCACGGAAGGCACAGACGCCTTGGCAACGGAAGCAGAGACAACCAGCGAGCCCACGGCCACAGCGAACAGCGCAAGCGCCCTGCGGCAGGACCCCGCCAACAACAGGATGTTCATTCGATTTCCCCCGTTACCGCACCAGATCCGACAACGCCCTGAGCCTGCTTGCCTCGCGATTCGGCGCCCGCCATCCATCGCTCGACCAGACTCCCGCTGCCGTCCGCTTGGCCTTCACAAGACCTCACAACGACACCAAGAAACGTCTACCCTTGCGACAACAGCGCGTCAAGCGTTCAGTCCTTTGTGGATCGGTTTTTCGGTCTGCAAGCATCCAAGAATGTTGCAGAAACAGCTGCGTGCGCTGGGTCGTCGCCAAGGCGGGTAAACGGATGATGTGCAGATGTTGCGCGAGTTTCACCCCGCCCGGCGTCAACCAGCAGATCGGGCCGCGGCGAAAGACGACCGCAGCACGGTCTGGGGGGCAGGGAATCTGGACGGCTACTTGGTCGGAATGCGGAACAGGTAGCGCTGCACCAGCGCGCCGACCTCCGCCGTCAGGTACGAGCCGTGCAGCACCAGATAGCCGACAAAGATGCTGGTGACGACCGCCACGATGCCGGCCAGGCGAACCGTCACGTCGCCGCTGCCTGCCAACAACCACTCCTGCAGGAACGCGAACGCGTCGGTCGTCAGCGCGCGGGTCGCGGCATAGCTGCCGGGGAAGGCGCCGATGAACTGGGCAACGCCCACGCCGGTGCCGCCGATCGCGACCAGAAGACCCGTGGCCTCGCCGCCGTAGCGCATCTGCCACAGCAGCAGGTCGACCAGCGTCAGGCGCTCTTGCCGCGACAGGCAGATCGACCGCCACACGACCAGCGCCGCAACGACCAGCGTGCCTGGAATCATCAGCAGCACGGCAACCACGGCCGAGAACTTGGCCAGACCTTCGGCGCCGCCGTCGAACACGCGGTACAGCCCGCCCATCAGTCCCAGGACGTACAGCAACGTGCCGAGCACAGCGAACAGGCGCATCGACCAGACCGCGACCAAGCGAAACAGCCGACCGTCATCGATCGTCCGGGTAACCGGGACCATGAACTTGTCCATCACTCCCTCCCAACGTGTAGACCTGCCCAAGCCCTCGCCGATGCATCGGCCGGCGAACCCGGGCCCCCGACCGCGCACTCAGCCCCTCCGAAGGCGCGGCATGGCACTGCTCCAGCGTTTACGACCGTCGCCATGACCCGTCAAGCGCAGCGATTTCTGAGGAACGACCACCGCTTTCGGTCGCCGCGACACTCCCCAGAAACACCCCAACACTCAGCGCACGAACATGCGGTAGGTCCAGTAGGGCGTGTACGGAGGGCCCTTGGTCGAGTCACAGCTGCCGCAGCTGCCGCCGCACCCGCCGTCGGTGCCGATCCAGCCGTACGAGCCCACGCCGGGCGACGAGCACCACAGGTTCGAGCCGCTGTTGACCCACAGCTCGACGTCGCGGTAGCGGTAGCAGTTGTTGCCGACGCCGCACGCGCCCTCGTTCATCTGCGAGCCAAGGCCGGGCTGGTTGTCGTCACCTTGCACCGGGTACCCGTCGACGCCCAAGCGCACGCGGTCGGCGTTGGGGTTGGTGTTGCGGTTGGACTGCAGCTGCGCGCCGTTCTTGATGATCGCCTCGTAGGCGTACACGTTGGCCACGTCGGCGCCGATGACGCTGATGGTCTGGGTCGTGTTGGCGGCCGCGTCGAAGAACGAGTCGTAGGTCTTGGACGACATGTTCCACGCCTTCCAGCCGAACACCGTGCTGGTGTCGGGTGTGGCGACCTCGATCAGGACGGCGGTTCCGGGCAGCGTGTACGACGCTTGGCTCTTGTAATCGTTAGTGAATCGCTTGTCCAACGTGCCGTACTCCTTGTCGAGAGTCCAGAAGTTGGTGTTGGTGAAGGACACGACGCCGCCGTCTTGCGGATGCACGTTCATGACCAGGGTCCAGCCGCCGCCGGAGGTCGTCATGTCGCAGTAGGCCGCGAAGGGCGACGCGCCGTAAGGGCCGTCGGGGTCGATGGTGTAGACGCCGCTGGCCGCCGACGCGTCCGCCTTCAGGATGTCCTTGCAGCTGGGGGGAGGCTGGTCGAGCGCGATGGCATACCACGACTTGCCGTTGCAGATGGCCAGCGTTTTGTCCTTGCTGTTCACATAGGTGTAGCCGATGTTGACGGCGTTGCAGGTCACGGGGGCGACGTCGGCGACGGGCAGCTTGAGGGCTCCGCGCACGTCCAGCGTGCCTGTCGCGGCGACCTTGTTGGTGGACATGGTCGAGACGCTGATGCTCCACGCCTTGATCTGGCCGTCGGTGGTGTTGTTCAGGAAGGCGGTGTCGATCACCTCCAAGTACCACTTGCCCTTGGGGTTCTTGCCGACCCACGTGGTCAAGTCGCCAGACACGGTCTTGGTCGGATTGGGCCAAGTCGTCTTGACCGCCGTGCCCTTGGCCGTCTTGCTCCACAGCACGTACTTGGTGCCGGCAGGGTCGATCAGGTTGACGACCAGCTGGGTGGTGTCGCTGTTCGTCACTTCCGCAGAGACCGTCAGCACTTGCGCGATGCCCAAGTCCGGCACTTCGATCATGTCGCTGATGCCGACGGGGTTGTTGTCGGGGATCGCGATGGGCACCTTGGCGCTCTCCAGCACGTCGGTGAACTGGTTGGTCAACGCGCCGCTGGAGATCTCGTCCAGGCCGTCGCCCGGCAGCGCCGCCGGGTCCATCGCGACCACGCAGTCATAGCTGCCGTCCGCCTTCAGCCCCTTGACGACCAGCCCGGTGCCGCAGGACACTCCCAGCTTGGCCAGCACAGGCAAGTTCTCGAGATCGTTGTAGCTTCCCGAAGTCGCCACCGTCGCGAGCGCCGCCGCCTTGGCGTACACCGCAAGGTCCGGCGCCCCCAGCAAATCCGCATAGGCCCCCGAAGTCGCGACCTTGGCCAGCTTGGCGGCCACCGCATAGGCACTGAGGTCCGGCCCGCCCGAGAGGTCGGCAAACGCCCCGGATTGCGCCACCTTGGAGAGCTTGCCGGCCGAAATCAGGTCATCGACGACCTTGGCGCCCAGCTGTCCGGCGGTGACGCACCCGGAACACTCCAAGCCATCGGAGAGACCGGCGCGCAGGGCGAACAGCGTGGAGTGCAGCGGCTGGGCAGGCAGCACGTCGGCACCCACGCTGATGCCAAGCCAAAGCCCCTCAACCCCGGGGGACAGCTTGGGATCCAGCGGGGTCAAAGAACCCAGCGCGTGCACGAACTGGCCGTTCTTCACGGTCACGTTGGTCGGCCCCTCGGTCCACAGCGCGTTGCCCTTCTCTCCCTTGAGGATCGAGAACGTGAGCGCGTAGTCGCCATCCGCCACCGGCCCACCGCCCGTCGCGGTCAGCGCGCCTTCGATCAGGGCAGTCGCAGGAATTGCCGCGAGAGCGCTCGCCGACCAGCCCAACACGACCATCGCCACCAGACACGCCTTGCTCCACACCAAGCCTTTGCTCATGACGTCCCCGACTGCGCCGCACACGGCGTCGAAATGTGGCTGTACTCTAAGTCATTCAGCCGTGGCGTACAGTGGTTATCCGCAACGGTCGCCGCAGGTCGGCAACCACGGGTCGAGGCTCGCAACACGCCGCGCGAACACGGCTTTGTCCTGCCGTTCGGCGAGTCGAAAGCGCGGGACGTGCGATCGGCGCCAGCGCGACCGGCCGACAGATCCCCGGCCCCGTTCGTGCGTCATGACACCAGGGACCCGCAACGGCACGGACGCCTCGTCGGGTCCCGACCGCCATGCCGAACACCCTGCTGGCTCTGACGTTTGCACTGCTGACCTCGATGGCGCCCGCGCCGCAGCCGGTGGCCGCGACCGGTCCATCGCCCATGGTCCTCGCCGAGGGTCGCGCGGCCCGCAAGGCGCACTTGCGTGAAACGACCCGCCGCAAGACTTGGGCCCTGATCGACTTCGACCGCGACTGGCGAGAACCGCGCTTCTGGGTACTCGACGCTGAGACCGACGCGGTGCGCTGGACCGGCCATGTGCGCCACGCGGGAGCATCGAACGACGACCGCACCGGCCGCGCGGTCTATTGTTCCAACGTCCCCGGCAGCTTCAAGTCGAGTCCAGGCAGCTACCTGACGGCCGCAGCGCCCTACCTCGGCAAGTTCGGCCGCAGCCTGCGGGTGCGCGGACTCGACAGCGGCGTGAACGATCAGGCACTGGCGCGCGACATCGTCCTGCATCCCGCCGGGGCGCTGGCCTACAGCCTGGGCTGCTTCATGGTGCCCGACGGCGAGGTGGCGGCGGCCGTGGACCAGCTGGCCGGCGGCACATTTCTGTACGTCGCGGGCTGTCGGGCACCGGACGCCGCCGACCGCGAGCCGTGACGGTGGCTTTGCGGTGTTGCTCGGGCGGAAACTCCAGCAAATACGCGTCGATCGAAGATGCGGTCGAGCGGGTCGCCATGTGTTCCCCCTGCCGGAGCTGCACCGCGTCGGTTGCGGGCTAGTTCGTCACCAGCGACTCGAGGATCCCCCGCACCTTGCGGACCACGTGCCGCTCGAACATCGCGCGCGTCACCCCCACGCCGCGCCAGTCGGTCGCCACCGCCAGCTCAAACCCTGCGACAGTGCCGCCGGTTGGGTCGGGAACCAGCACCAGGTCCAGCTCCATGCCGCGCACGAATCCCTGCGTCGCGGCGTAGCGAACGCTCGCCCCGGTCGACTCTGGCGTCAGCGGCGCGAACTGGATGTGAGTAGCCAGCGCCACCACCTCGGACAGGGGAAAGCCGAATCCAAGGACAAGCGTCAGCCGTCGTGCCGCCAGATCCCCCTCGATCGCACGCACTTTTACCAGGTCGCCAGGCTCGTCCGGCGCACGCACCCGCTGGGCCACACGGTTCAGGTCGTGCATCAAGCGGTCGGCGGCCGCCAGCGTCAACGGCAGGTGGGTCGCCCCCAAGTGACGGAAGCGCGTGCCGCCCTCGGTGCGGGTGACGGTGCCCGCAGGCCACAACCCCTGATCCATCAAGCGCTTGTGCAACGCGGCGCCGCGGTTGGCCACCTCAGGCGGCATCGGCAGCGATGCGGCATTCGGAAAGGCGATGGGCGCCTCTTCGGCAGCGAGCGCAGCGGGGGTCCACGCAAGCCCACAGAAAAACACCAGCGCAAAGGTCGCAAGGCCGTCCAACCCCGCTACCCGCAGGGTGTTCCTTGTGCGCGCGGGCCGCTTCACGGGGCGGACGTCCCGGTGTCGGCCAGCGGCAGCGGAACCGGATCCGCGCCCAGCTGCAGGTTGCGCCGACGCTCTTCGCGGCGGATGTCGTTCAAGCGCTGGGCACCGTCGTGACTGGCGACCAGGTTGGAGCCGTAGAGCGTCAGGGCGAGCGCCGAGAGCACGTAAGTCCCGGCCCGCTGCTCTGACCACGACCGGTCGCCATGCCACGAGTCGAACGCAAGCCAGCCCACCAGCAGCGTGCTGGCGCCATGCAGCAGCGCGTCGAAACCGTCCTCTGCGTACCAGAACCCGGCTCCCGGCACGACCGCCGACAAGGCGACGGCCACCGCGGGCGACTTTTCGCCCGGAGCCTCCGCCAGCACCAGCAGATTCCGACGGGACAGACCGCACTCCTTGGTCCGGTCGACGGAGCAAGTCTCGGCCGCAGCTTGGAATTCTACGGCCGCCGCCGGCAAGTCGTCCTTCTCGGCAAGCGCCAGTCCGCGCAGGAACGCTCGGCGCCGGTCGAGCACAGGGCCACCGTCAGGGATGCGGGACAGCCGGACCAGCGCCGCGTCGGGTTGACGCCCGCGCACCTCCAGAGAGGCCAAGTCGAGCTCCAGATGCATTGCCAAGGAGGGCGGCATCGCCCCCGAACGGGCCACTTCGACCAGCAGCGCACGCGCCCGGTCCAGCTCCCCGGCGCCAACGTACACGCGCAGCAGACAGTCGTAGGCCACCCGGCGTTGCGCGGAGTCCTGGGCGCGGTAGAGCACGTCGAGGTAGAGGGAAGCCGCCTGAAACGCCTCACCCCGCCCGGCCAGCCACGCCGCACGCGTGAACGGCTCGGGCGTCGTCGGGCAGGTCGGCTGCGCCAGAGCCACAGACGGCAGCAGCAACGCCACCACCATCCCCAGCACCCACAAGGACAGGCTACTGCGCGGGGTCATAGAGGTGTGCCTCGCCCCGAACCTGAACGGGAGCGTAGTGTCCACGGCTGCCGACAGCCTCGCGGAAGAACAGGCGGCTGAACGTCATGACGAAGCCCACCGCAAAGCCGTGGGTGTGCATGGCTTGGCGCGCGTAGAACGAGCAGGATGGCTCGAACAGGCACCCTGGGGAGTCCTGAAACTCGGGCCGCCGCAAGTAACGCTGGTAGCCGGCGAGCATGCGGTCGGCCAGTCCGGTTCCAGCGGTCACCGGCAACACGCCGAGGTCCGCGGCGACGACGGGAGCCCATGGCTGCCAGACGCGCTCCGCGCGCGGCGGCGCGAACGAGGCGACGCAGCCCGAACATAGCAGTGCCAGACCTGCGGCCCGGCAAGTGCGCAGAAGCTTCATCGGAAGCGCGGGGGACTACTTGAACTTGACCGCGTCGCCCTCAATGGCCCAAGTGCGCGCCGAGGCCAGACCGCAGGTGATCGAGTTCATGCAGTAGTCGGCTGGCGTGTACTTGACGGTCACGCGCAGGTTGGCGATCGCGTCCGCACCGGTTTCCGACAGGACCGAGGCCACCAGGCGATCGATCTCAGCGGAGTTGGTGTAGTCGAACGTGCTCTGCTCTTCGATGGTGAAGTGCTTGATCACGTCGTACTTCTCTGCCGGGTTGTTCAGCAGCAGGGGCCGGGGGCCGGCGCCGCTGATCTTGGCGATGGTGCAACCGCCGAGGACGGACGCGAACAACACGACGATGAGCAGAGCGACAACCGGACGCAAGCGAGCGAACTGCATGAAAGCCTCCCAAGCAGACACGAATCGAGACCTCGACCCAACGAAGTCGCGGCCGGACACTGTCAGAGGAGGGCTTGCGTGTCAATTCCGGTCGCGTCCTGCAAGGAACCGCCGCCGACCACTCACCGCAGTTGCGTTTCCCCCCCGCGCAGGCACGATGGCCCCCCCGAGCCACCGCGGCTTGGGCAAAGGCGACGGCAGACGATGGCAAAATCCCTACAAAAACGAACGCTTGATTGTGCTACCCCACGGCTGGATCTGGTGGTGCAGGAGATGGTGGGCCTGTCGCGCGCCATCGTTCGCGGCATGTTCGATCACGGTTGCGTGCGCGTGAATGGCGCGCCGTGCGACCAAGCGGGGGCCTCGGCCGCTGCGGGCGCGATCATCGAGGTCTCGTGGGAGGTCGGTCGCCGCTACAAGGAAGTCCCCCGCACGCGCGTCAGCCAGGCGTTTCGTGTCGCGTACGAGGACGCCCACCTCATCGTTGTCGAGAAGGTCGCAGGCGTGTTGACCGTGCCCACCCTGCGCGGCGAGCAGAACACGCTGGTCCATGAAGTCGCCCACCACTTCAGCAAGAGCGCTCGCATCACCCAGCGGGCGTGCATCGTCCACCGTCTGGACCGGGACACGTCGGGGCTGCTGGTGTTCACGCGGCGCGAAGACATCGCGCAGGCGCTCAAGCAGCAGTTCGCAGACCACAAGCCCGAGCGCGAGTACGCCGCGATTGTCGCCGGACGTTTGCCTGAGGACCGAGGCACTTTCCGCAGCTTTCTGGCCACCGACGAGGATCTGGACCAGTACTCGACGCCTGACGCGAGCGAGGGGAAGCTGGCCGTCACGCATTACGAAGTCGTGGAACGGCTGCGCGGCGCGACGTTCGTGCGGGTGCGGCTGGAGACGGGACGCCGCAACCAGATCCGCGTTCACTTCGCCGAGGCCGGCCACCCGGTGCTGGGCGACGTCCGCTACGAGGTCGAGCGGGCCCGACACCCGGCGTGGCGCGAGAAGCGACTGGCCCTGCACGCCAAAACGCTGGGTTTCAAGCACCCCGTCACAGGTCTGCCGGTGCGGGTGACGTCGGAATTGCCCAAGGTATTCACGGCGTTTCTTGCTGCGACAGGCTTGACCGACCGCGCTCAGGGACCGCGCAGACCGTGAGTCCCGCTAGGGACCGCAGAGCACCGAACCGGCCGAGCTGGAACGAATTGCCCAGCCCTGGTTGTTGTAGCGGCCAACGGCCGCGATGGTCTCGTCGGCCAGCACCAGCACCGCATACAGACCGGTGTTGCCGGATGCCCCGGACAGCGCCTGAGTGAAC
Organism: Myxococcota bacterium; assembly: GCA_049317445.1. Taxonomy (GTDB): domain Bacteria; phylum Myxococcota_A; class UBA9042; order UBA9042; family UBA9042; genus CAJBNH01. The sequence continues at coordinate 19,908 of JBMOIG010000061.1, forward strand.
GGCGTCGCGACGGCCTGACCGGTGGCGGCCTGCAGCCGCACGAGCCAGTCCTGCGGTCCGCCATTCGCAGCGCGATACCCGGCGGCCACCAAGTCGCCGTTCCCCGCGACGCTGATGCCGTAGAGGGCGTCCGTGCCCCAGTTGGTGCCGAAGCGCTGCTGCCACGTCGCACTGCCGTTCAGGGCCATGCGCACCACCCAGCCGTCGCCGTTGCCGAGGCCCCCGGGTGAGGCGCTGTAGCCCGCCGCGACCGTCGAGCCGTCGGACAACAAGACCAACCCGAACAAGTCGTCGGTCTGGCTGCCGCCGTAGCGGGTCTCGCCCCAGACGGTGCCGTCGGGTCCCAGACGCAGGCTCCAGCCGTCGCGACCACCAGAGCTCTGTGTGCTGGTGCTGCCCACCGCGACGAAGCCACCGGTCGGGAGCTCGACGATGCCGTACAGCCGGTCGTCCTGCTGGCCTCCCAGGTTGGTGCGGTTCCACACGACCGTGCCGGTGCCGGTGTACTTGACGGCCCAGCCGTTCTCTCCCGCGTTGTTCACCGGGGTCCAGCCCACGACCACCACGCCGCCGTCGGCTGTCGCCACAAGACCGCTGAACCAGTCGTTGTTGCTGCCTCCGCCTAGGGACTGCGTCCAGATCTGCGCGCCGGTGGCCCCCGCGATGCGCGTGATCCAGCCCTGCTGCGAGCCGCCGATGTCCGAGTAACCAGCCACAAAGTAGTCGCCGTTGGCCGCCGGAGCGATGGCCCGGAAGCCGTCGTTGTTGTTGCCGCCGCGTGAAGCGGTCCAAGCGACGGTGCCGTCTTCCTTGATCGCCATCAGCAGTCCGTTGTCTCCGTTCTGGTTGGTCGGAACCGTGCCCGCGACGACGACGCCCTTGCCCCATGCCGCGACACCCCGAAGCTCTGAGCCGCCCAGTGTAGACACCGCCTGGCTGTACAACGCGCAGGTCTGGCACGTGCCCTTGGCGCAGAAGGCATTGGGGCCACACGGGAAGCCATCGTTGGCGGCCTGATTGACGCAGCCGGTCTTGGCGCAGGTGTCGACCGTGCAGACGCTTTGGTCGTTGCAGTCCTGCAGCGCGGGCATGACGCACTTGGCGGCCTGGCAGGTGCTCGCGGGTTGCAGCGACAGGCTGGTGCACACCGCGTCGCCGCAGCCGGTGCCGTCGGTCACCGCCGGGTTCAGGCAGCCCTTGGTGGGGTCGCAAGCATCGGCCGTGCAGGTGTTCAGGTCGTTGCAGTTCAGGGGGGCGCCGCCGACGCACTTGCCGGTCTTGCAGGCATCCTGCGTGGTGCAGGCGTTGGCGTCGTCGCAGGCCAGGCTGTTCTCGGTAAAGAGGCAGCCCTTGGCCGCATCGCAGGAGTCGGTCGTGCACGGGTTCTTGTCGTCGCAGTCCAGCGCCGCGCCGGCCACGCAACTGCCGCCCTTGCACGCGTCGGCGTCGGTGCAGGCGTTGCCGTCGCTGCACGGTGCGGCGTTGGCCGGGAAGGTGCAGCCGGTCTTGGCGTCGCACGCGTCATCGGTGCAGGCGTTGCCGTCCTTGCAGGTGATGGCGGTGCCCCCACAGGCGCCATTCGAGCACGCATCGCCCTGAGTGCACGCGCTGCCGTCGTTGCAGACGTCGGAATTCGCTGTATTCAAGCAGCCTTGCGTGGCATTGCACAGGTCGGTCGTGCAGGGGTTGCCGTCCAGGCAGTTCTTTGCCGCAGGCACCGCGCCGCAGGTCCCGTTGGTGCACACCGCCGACCCTTGGAACACGCCGTCGGTGCAGGCGCTTTGGCTGCACGCCGTGGCGTCCGGCAGGGGGGTGTAGATGCAGTTCTTCTGGGCGTCGCAGCCGTCGACCGTGCACGGGTTGCCGTCGTTGCAGATCGCCCCACCCGTCGCCTTGCAAACGCCGCTGGTGCAGGTGTCGCCGGTGCTGCACGCGTTGCCGTCGTCGCAGGGGTTGGTGTTCGCCTTGTTCTGGCAGCCGAGGACCGGGTCGCAGACATCGTCCGTGCAGGCGTTCTTGTCGTCGCAACCGACCTTGGTGCCGGGCTGGCAAGCGCCTGCCGCGCACACATCGCTCTTGGTGCACACCGAGCCGTCGTCGCACGGCGCCACGTTGGGCGCGGCGGTGCAGCCCTTGGCCGGGTCACAGGCCTCGTCGGTGCAAGGGTTCTTGTCGTCGCAGACCACCGCGGTCGAGGACTTGCACGCACCGGCCACACACGCATCACCGGTGGTGCAGGCATCGCCGTCCTGGCAAGCCGCGACATTGTCCTTGTGCGAGCAGCCGAGCAGCGGCGTGCACTTGTCGTCGGTACAGGCCTTCTGGTCGTCGCACGCCGTCGGCGCCTTCACCGGGACGCAGACGCCAGCGTCACATGTCGAGCCCGCGTGGTGGGTCAGCCCGTCGCAAGAGGGCTGCTCGCAGACAGAGCCCTCTCCGACGGCCTGATGCAGACAGCCCTTGCCAAGGTCACACGAGTCGGTCGTGCATGGGTTGCCGTCGTCGCAAAGCAGGCCGGGCGGGGCCTTGCACGCGCCGTCGACGCACTGCTCACCGGTCGTGCACAGGTTGCCGTCCATGCATGGGCCCGCGGCATTCGCGTACGAGCAGCCAGTCTGGGGGTCGCAAGTGTCTGTGGTGCAAGGGTTGCCGTCGTCGCAGCCGGAACCGGACACGCACTGGCCCGCGTCGCACACGTCGCCCTTGGTGCACGCGCTGCCGTCGTCGCAGGCGCCCTGCTTGGCGAAGCCCTTGCAGCCCTGCAACGGGTCGCAAGCATAGAGCATGCAGGGGGTTTCCTCGTTGCATGCAACCGCGGCTGCCGGTGTGCAGCCCTGAGCCAGACAGGTCTCCCCCGCGGTGCAAGCGTTGCCGTCGTCGCAAGCGGCACCCAAGGGCAGCTTGGTGACGATGCACACCAGGTTCTGGCAAGTCTCTGTCGTGCAAGGGTTCTGGTCGTCGCAGTCGGCGTCTTTGGCGCACGTGCAGCTCGGCGTGCCCTCGCAAACGCCGGCCTTGCAGGTGTCGTTCTCGGTGCAGCCGTTGCCGTCGGTGCAAGCGCCGTCGACGGGTGTGTGGGTGCAGAGGCCTTGGGCACAGGAATCGGCGGTGCAGCCGTTGTCGTCGTCGCAAAGGCCCCCGCCCCCCTTGCACGTGCCCTCGCTGCACGCGTCGCCCATGGTGCAAGCGTCGCCGTCGTCACAGGTGGCTTCTTGTGGCAGATGCACGCAGCCGTTGGTCAGGCACTCGTCTGCCGTGCAGGGGTTGCCGTCGGCGCAGTCGGCGGGCTCACACGGGACGTTGGCGTCTTCAGGAGCGACGTCCGAGCCGGCGTCGGCCCCGGCGTCCGCGTCATCCGGAAGCGTCGTGTCGGTATCTGTCCCCGCGTCGACCAGCACGTCCTGAGGATCAGCAGCGTCGGTATCCAGTGCCGCATCCGCAGTCACATCTGGCGGAAGCGTGGCGTCGGTGCCTGCCGTGTCCGCCGTGCCGTCCACTTCGCCCAAGGGCGCGTCGACAACGGCATCGGCCGCGGGGTCAGGCGGCGCGACCACGACGTCTTGTCCGCAAGCGGCGATCAGGACCGCCAAAGCGGCGAGCAGCGCCCCTGTCGTGACGGCACGAAGATGCTGACGAACCATAGGTCCTCCCCCAGAACGGCTTCTTGGATGGTGTCTGTGCGTCGGCCCCCCCTCCCCGGAGAATCCGCGCTCAGGCACACCAATGTAACGGGCCTCGCCGCCGGGGACCAGTTCCTTAGCGATTCCACACAGAAGAAAGAGCTGCCGACCGGCCGCCGGGCATCGCGGAACGCTCTACTGAGCCACAATTCGATTCGTCTCCACGATTTGCAAGCTGACCGAGGCGAGAGGATACTCGCGGCCCGCCCCACCCTCCCCAAGGAGCCGCGTCATGGTCGCCTCTCTCCGCTTCGCCCGAGCCAGTGTCGTTCCCTTCCTCGTCGCCATGGCATGGTCGCTGCCTGCGATGGCCGGCACCCCGGGCAGTGTCGAGCTTGGCGGCTTCGGCGGCTACGACGTCAATCCCAGCGACACAGAGTTGGGTAACGCAAAGGCCCGCGAATTCGTTCCGGAGTCCTCAGCCGGCATCGGTCTGCGGCTCGGGTACGCCGTCCTTGACCAGCTGTCGGTGGAAGTCGAGGGAACTTGGTCGTTCTCGTCGCTCGCCAAGACCGGCGAGTCTGCCCCGGTGCTGGGTCTGCGCGCTCATGCGTTGGCCGACCTGCTGACCGAGGGCATGTTCGTGCCGTTCGTGCGGCTGGGCGTCGGCTCTGAGATCCTGCTGACCGGCTCGGACAAGGTACTGGACAAGACCGACTTCGATGCCGCCGTGATTGGCGGCCTGGGGACCCGCGTCATCCTCACCGACGAGCTGTTCTTGCGGCTGGACCTGCTGGCCTTGGGCATCCCCGGTCAGCTGGGCACCAAGACGATCTCCGGCGAAGGCTGGCTGGGCGTGTCTTACGTGTTCGGCGGAGCAGTCAAGGACGCAGACGGCGACGGCATCTCGGACCGCAACGACGAGTGCCCGAACAGCAAGGAGGACGTCGACGGCTGGCAGGACCAGGACGGCTGCCCGGATCTGGACAACGACGGCGACGGCGTGAATGACGGCGCCGACAAATGCCCCGACAAGGCCGAAACGCGCAACGGCTGCAAGGACGATGACGGCTGCCCCGACTCGGATGTCGACGGCGACGGTGTCGAGGACAAGGACGACGCCTGCCCCAACGAGGCGGAGACCAAGAACGGCTACAAGGACGACGACGGCTGCCCCGACGACCCCGACGCCGATGGCGACGGCATCCCCGACAGCAAGGACAAGTGCCCAAAAGAAAAGGAGACTGTCAACGGTATCGACGACTTGGACGGCTGCCCCGACCAAGCGGCCGACATGGACGGCGACGGCGTCCCGGACGCGACGGACCGGTGCCCGCGGGTCAAGGAGACCGTCAACGGCTTCGAGGACCAGGACGGCTGCCCGGACAAGATCCCGGATCGCCTCAAGAAGTTCACGGGTGCCATCCAGGGGATCGTGTTCGAGTCAGGCAGCGCCAAGATCGTCGAGAAGTCCTTCGCCACGCTCGACGCTGCGTCGGCCGTGCTGATCGAGTTCAAGACCGCGCGCCTCGAGGTCTCTGGCCATACCGACAACACCGGGTCTGCCGAGCTGAACACCAAGCTCAGCCTGGAGCGCGCAGAGGCCGTCAAGGCGTACTTTGTCGGCAAGGGAATCGCCGCCGACCGCATCACGACCGTTGGCAACGGCCCGGACAAGCCGATGGCGGACAACAAGACGCCTGAAGGTCGCGCCAAGAACCGCCGTATCGAGTTCAAGCTGCTGTAGCCGACGGCGCGGCCCGGGGGGACCATGCATCGTCGCATCTGGACGCACCTGCGAGGGCACCCCATCGGCACTGCCGCTTGGCTCGCCGTCGCGCTTGTGGTCGTGGCAGGGTATGCAGCTGTGCATGGCCGCCTGCTGATCCACTACCTGGACGACGCCTGGAGCACCTCGTTCGCCTGGCAGTGGATTCACCATGGCCGCTTCGAGGACGTCGTGTTCCGGCAGCCGGGCACCATGCCTCTGCTGTTCGGCAAGACCCACGCGGTGGCACTGGCGCTGCTGGGCGAGCCGTTGGGCTGGACGCGGAGCCACATGCACCTGATCTCGACGGCCGCCATCTTCGGCGCGGGCGCGGCTTGGTACGGCGTAGGGCGGCGCGTGGGCCTGACGCGGGAGTCGGCAGCGGTGCTGGGGTTCGCACTCGTCCTGTTCCAACCCATGGTTCTGGCAGCGAATCTCGCGCGGCCCGATGCGGTGACCCTGCTGCTGGTGTCGCTGTCAATGCTGGCGCTTGTCCATCATCGCCTTCTTTGGGCGGGACTGGCGGCCGCGGTGGCGGTCGAGTGCCATCTGATGGGCGTGACGGCCTTCTTCTACGGTTTTGCGTATCTCTGGGTCGCGCGTCACGAGCTGTTCCCGGACAGGACGACGACACGCAAGCGGTTGGGCACTCTGGCGCTGGGCGCGGCGGTGGGTGGACTGTGGTTCGTGGCGGCGAACGCTCCGGTGCTGAATCTCGAGGCGCTGCGCAAGCTTTGGCATGCCGCCCAGGACTTCGGGCCCGACCGCCGCTCTGCCTGGACGTGGCTGGACCACGCCTTCTCAGAGCGCAACCACGTCGAGCTTGCGGTGTTCATCGCCGCACTGGCGCTGTACGTCGCCCGGCCCCAGACCCGCCGCGCGCCGCTGGCGCTGGCCTGGCTGGCAGCGATTCTGGTCTGCGCGGCGCTGATACGGCGACAGAACGGCTTCTATGTCGTGTACGCATTCCCCGCCTTCACGTTCCTGACCGTGCGCGCCGTCGAGTTCCGCCCCTGGCTTTTGCGCTTGGCTTTCGCTGTTCTGGTCGTGACCTTCGGGGTCCGCGCTGAACAGACGTGGCAGGAACGTCGGTCTATCCACTTCGAGGCGACGCTGCATCAAGTGGTGGCGGCCGTGCCTGAGGACGGTCTGCCTGTCGTGGGACTGACGGACTACTGGTTCGGGTTCCAGAATCGCGGGTTCGTGCCGTCGGCCTTCCAGGGCGACTTCCGGGCGTTGGGACTGCGGTCGTTCTACTGGGTCGACTCGACCATCAAGCCCACCGGATTCCAGCGCCTTCGCCCTGAGTTGGAACGCTGCCGCTTGATTCGCGAGGTGGCCCGCTTCCCCGACTCTGCCACGACCGAAGTGCGGATCGAGCTGCGCGAGGCCCCCTGACCGTCGCGACCTTTGGACGCCGCTCCAACCGCACAAACCCTCGTTTGCAAAGCGCATCCAGGGCCCAACCTCGCCGACACGACGAGAACCGTGTAGGGTTTGCCATACTCGCATTGCCACGACCGGGGGACAGGTCATGGCAGGCGGCCGACCGGGGGAAAAGCGTTGCAGGGACGAGACAAAGGTGCGCCGATTCGGGCTGGAGTGTGGGCACTGGCAGCGAGCGTCTGGCTGGTCGCGGGCTGCGGTGCTTCAGGTACGGACACGGCCGATGTCACAGAACAGGATGCTGCCTCTGAGCTTGCGGACGTCAATCCTGACGTTGCTGACATCGCTCCGGACGTCGCCGCCGACACGGCAGGAACCGACCTCGACGCCGCGCTGGACGCTGAGGTGCCCCCGGACGTCGCCCCTCCTGTCTGCCAGATCGACGCCGA
>JBMOIG010000062.1:0-26895 GCA_049317445.1 Myxococcota bacterium
GGGCTGCACCTTGCGATGCAACCCATTGAGTTTTAAGGTCGCTGCCCGGAAAGGGCCGACTTGGGGGTCGGTCTTGCGGTGGGCGACGGTGGGCTTGCGGGGTGTACCGTGTTTGCGGTTCCCATGCCTCTTGACCAGCTGGCCTTTCGCGGCCTCGACCGACGACCGGTCCACGACGATGTCGCCGGAGCGGCCGCAATTGGCCGGCGGTGCATAGCATCTATGCCCATGCGGCCGAACCGGACACCTGCCGTTGCCAGTGTGGCTTGAGGTTGGCGCGGGCGGTCCAGCCGTCGCCCACCCAGCGTGAGTGACACCCGCGCCCGGCAGGCGTAGCGTGCAAACCCGGCCGCCCGTCGACGGCCGTGGAGTTGCTTATGCGTGCCCCTGCCCTCGCCTTTCTGATCCCTGCCGCGCTGCTGACGGCCACCCTCGGCTGCTCGCGCGAGCCCGTCCCCGCGCCCCCGGCCACTGCGCAGGCCTCGCCGCCCCCGGCCCCTGCTGTTGCCGTCGCCCCTGCATCGGCGCCCTCGCCCACCGAAGCCGCGTGTACCGGGCAGGGGTGCGCAGGTCCCGAGGGTCACCTGCCGCCCATCGACTGCCCGCTGGCCAAGGCCGGCCTGGACCCGCACCACGGTGGCATGAAGCCGTTTGAGGACACAGAGAAGTACATCGCCTTCCTGGACCGCGAGGACCGCGCCGCGTGGCAGAAGCCCGACGAGCTGATTCGGTCGCTCGCGTTGAAGGGGACCGAGGTCGTGGCCGACGTCGGGTCTGGATCGGGGTATTTTGCGTTCCGCTTTGCCCAGGCGTTGCCCAAGGGCAAGGTGGTCGCCATCGACGTCGACCCCGAGATGGTCCGCCACGTGCACCACAAGGTGATGACGCAAGGGCTACAGGGCATCGAGTCGGTGCTTGCTCCTACAGACGACCCCAAGGTCCCGGGCGACGCCGACTTGGTGTTCGTTTGCGACGTCCTGCACCACGTCGAGCAGCGGAATGCTTGGGTTGGCAAGCTGTTTGCCGAGATGAAGCCGGGGGCGCGGCTGGTCATTGTCGAGTTCAAGGAGGGCGAGCTGCCCCAGGGGCCGCCCGCAGCGATGAAACTGGCGCGGGCGCATGTGAAGGCGTTGGTGACTGCGGCTGGGTTCGGGTTCGTTCGCGAGGACGACCGGATTTTGCCTTACCAGGTGGTTTTGGAGTTTGTTCGGTTGTAGGTTGGGTTGGGGGGCGGGACGAAGGATTCTCCCCCTACCACCCCCCCGAAACCCGAAGGTAGTTGTACCCAAAGATCACCACCGCCCGCCGCTGGATCGCCTCGGTCGGCCCAAACCACTTCCCATCCGTCTCGCCCGCAAACACCCCATGCGCCTTGGCAGTTTCCACATAGCCATACAACGCATCCGTCGTCGGCACATCACTGAAAGAAGCCCCGCCGGGCTTGACGACCACCCACTTCGCCGCCCGCACCAAAAACGTCGCAAACTGCGCACGCGTGGTCAGGTCATCGACGCAGAACTTGCCCTCACCGCAGCCAGACGTCACGCCATTGTCCGCCAACGCCTGCACATACCCATACACCGAATGATCGCAAGGCACGTCGCTGAAACTCGGCTTGCACTGCACCACCGGCTGCAGCCCAAACAACCGCGCGATGGCCACTGCCGCATAGCCGCGCTTCAACGTATCGGTCGGATGCAGCGCCAGGTCGCCGGGATAGCCCACGATCACGCCCGTGACCCCCAGCATCTGCGCGGCGGTCCACAGCGGCTGGTCGCCGGGCGCGACGTCGCTCCACCAGTACAGGGGCATGCGTCGCTCGTTCGCCAACACGTGTTGCAGCTTGCGCAAGCGCGTCGTGTCGGTCAGCAGCGTCCGCGGCGTCACCTGCTGCTGCACCGCCATGGCCGCCGCCGTGCCTGCCGCCTCGCCGATGTGCCACTCGACCGGGTGCAGCCGGTACGAACCGTTGGACAGGTGGGTGGTGCCGATGTTCTTGGCGGCGGCCAGCAGGCCCTCGTGCTGCTGCGGAACCAGTGCGCCCAAGGGCACTTGCGTGGGCCGGGTGGCGCCCTTCCAGGTCGCGTCGCTCGCCGTTGTCTCGCCCGCCGGGCAACTGTGCAGGTCCATCGGGTACCACGCGGTGCCCACCGAATCGGCAAACAGCGTCGCGCGCGGGTTCACGCCGTCGACGGCCAGGTCCTGCTCGCGCACCGTCGTTACCGCCCGCAACCGCCGCGACTCGCGGATGTAGGGGTACGGCGACAGGCCATCGCCGGTCGGAAAGAAGTCCTTGCGCAGCTTGAGGTTGGGATAGCCATAGCCGCTGCCGTCGTCGCGGGGGGCGTCGTGCTGCAGCCAATAGACGAACCCGAGCGTGTAGTCGCGGGCGCGGGCGAGCACGGCGGCGGCGTCTGCGGGCGACTTGCCGATCACGTCGCAGCCGGACGGTGTGTCGCCCAGGCAGTACGTGTCGAAGTCGTTGCCGTCGGGGCCCCAGTTGATCATCGCGACGTCGAACGGAATCGTGATGGGTTCTGAGAAGTTGCCCGCTGCCAGCAGCCGCCGGTAGGTCCAGAACACGGCCTGGCCGGTCGGGTCGGTGAACACCTTGTAGTTCCTGCCGCAAAACAAGCTGTACCGAGACGCCGCGTAGCCGTTGGGCTTTGGGATCAGGTGGTTCTCGCCCGCCGGACGCTTTTCGAGCAGGAACGTGTAGGTAAACGGCTGCACGCACTCGGGCGCGGCCACGTTGCGCGCGTGGGTCTCGCCCGTGTCGGCCTTGGACTCTGCGCCCGACCGAAAGGGCACCCCCGCCAGCGCAAGCAGGTCGCCCAGCTCGGTCGCGTCGAGCGTCACGGCGCCGCGCACCTCGACCGGCAGGTACGCCGACGTGGTCTTTTCCAGCACCACGCCCTGCACGAAGTTGCCCGACGTAAGCGCCGATGCCAGCCGATAGTCCTGCAGGATCCGCAGCTTGCCCGTGTTCACCAGCGCCTGCGCCCGCTGCTGCAGCCACGCCGCGCCCACCTGCGGCTCGTAGCACAGCCGACTGACCCAGCACGACCCGGGGTCGAACGCCGGGCCATCGGCGCCGTCCGAGTCGTTTTGCGGCTGCGTCACGCTGTACGTCGACAGGTAGTGTTGCCGCACGCCCGAGCGAAACGCCCGGTAATCCTTGGACCAGTGGGCATAGCTGTTGGCGGGGACCGACTCGTCGAGGGCGCTGACCCCCTGAGTGGTCGACTGGCCGCCCAGCCACGGAAAGAACGAGACCAGGCACGTGTCGACCCCGCGGTCGGCCGACGCCAGCGCGGCCGCGATACCGCCGGTGCCCTCACCTACCACCAGGACTTGGCAGTCGATGCGGCACACGGAGCCCCATGGCGAGGCGCCGGGAGGACAGGTCAGTGGGGGCACGTCGGGAGTGTCGGGCGTGTCGGGGACATCGGGCACGTCGGCGGTGTCCGGCACGTCGGGTACGTCAGGAACGTCAGGCACGTCCGGAGCGTCAGACGCGTCAGAGACATCGGACACGTCGGTGACGTCGAACACGTCAGGCACATCAGGCACATCAGGCACGTCGGGAGCGTCGAAGGCGTCGGTGGCGTCGGGCGTGTCGACCACCTCGACCGTGTCCACCGCGTCGGCCGCGTCTGCACCGTCGGCCGCAGTGTCACCGGCCCCATCCGCCTCCGAGTCCCCCACCACCTCGGTGGCCACGTCCAACCCCGCCTGGTCCAACGGCTCGGGCGCATCGGTCTCGGCAAGATCCACCGTCACGAAGTCCGGGGCAAACACCTCGACTGCCGCATCTGCGGCGTCTGCCGTCACGACGGCCGGATTCGCGGGTCCGGGGTCGCTGCACGCGGCTGCCAGAACCAGCGCTGCCCACCAAGGGGTCCATGCCTGCCGTGCGCTCATCGGTCCCACCCCCCAACTGCCCGCAGCCGCTCGACTTCCTGCCGCCCCTGCGCCTGCAGCGCCAGGACGTCCACCTTGGCCACGCGGTTCAGCGGCAGCTCGCCCGCCTTCAAGAACACGAAGTGGCTGGGGCGCTTGTAGGCCGCCATCTCCTTCAGGCGCGGCGCGAAATCCTCGGCGGTCAGGGTCGCGCCGTCTCGCAGCTCGACAAAGGCCATCATCGCCTCGGTGTAGACGTCGTGCGGCAGGCCCACGCACGCAAGGGCAGCGATGCGGTCGGGAAAGGCATCGACCAGGAACTGCTCGACCTCGCCGGGAAACACCTGATAGCCCTTGGGCTTGATCACGAACTTCGCCCGCCCCGCAAAGTGCAGCCCGCGCGCGTCGATCCACCCCAGGTCGCCGCTGTAGCAGACGCCGTCGGTCGACAGGGTCTTGCGCGTGCTCTCGGGGTCGTTCAGATAGCCCAGGAACAACTGCGGCCCCTGAAAGCAGATCTCGCCCACCTCGCCGTCGCGCATGGCAACCCCCGCCGAGCCGTCGTCGTGCATCGGCGTGCGGATCGTCATGGGGCACAGCGGCGACTCGAACCCGATGCTCTGCACGATGTCGTCCACGCTCCAGTCGGGGGGCGTGTAGGTGCAGAAGCCGGCCGTTTCGGTCAGCCCCAGCCCCGTGCCCATCCGGCCGGCCATCGCCCGCAGGCGCTCGAGAAACGGCTTGTCGACCGCCTGGCCACCGTACAGCGCGAACTTCAGGGACTTCAGCTTGGCCACGTCGTACGTCGGCAGCCGCCACTCCAACTGGAACAGCGCGGGGATCTGGCCGCAGAGCGTGACCCGGTGCTGCGCGATGGCGTCGAGCGAGGCCTGGGGGTCGAAGACGTGCAGCACCACGCTGGTCGCCCCGGCGTACACGGCCGACATCAGCTGCTCGGTCTGGCCCCCCACATGGCTGGGCGGCAGGTTCACCAACATCCGGTCGTGCTCGCCGATGCCGAAAGCGACCGCCAGGCCGATGTCCTGCACCAGCACGCTCTCGTGGCACAGCATCGCGGGCTTGGGCGAGCCGGTGGTCGAACCGGTGGTGAAGATCAGCAACGCCGCATCGCGCTTGTGTACCTGCGCCGCCGCCCGCCGCACGGTGCCGAACAGCTTGGACAGCACGTAGTGCCGCTTCATCGGCCGGGCAAAGTCGTCGATCCACTGCGCGCGCGGCAGGATGCCCTCGCGGTTCTGCTGGAACTGGATCCAGTGCTGGCAGTACGGCGCGCCCTTCTGCACCTCGGCAAAGATCGGGCGAAAGTCGGCGCGAGGGCTCAGACCCACGAAGAAGCACGCCTTGGGGCGGATCTTGCCAAACGCATCGAGGATCTCGCCGGCCTTCAGGCGCATGTCCAGCGGAGCAATCTGCACGCCGATCTGGAAGCAAGCGTACTCCAAGAAGATGTGCTCCTTCAGAAACGGCAGGCTGGTCGCGATGACGTCGCCCTTGCGAAGCCCCAGTGCCAGCAGCCGCGCCGAGAACGCGTCCATCACCTGCGCAAACCTGGCCCAGGTGATCTTGGTGTCGGTGTGGTGCTCGATCAGCGCAATCTCGTTGGGCTTCTGGTCGGCCCAGTGATGCACGTAGTCGGCAAGGCACGGCAGCAGGCGCTCATAGCGGTGCAGGCACTCGGCGCGGGTCTCGGGGCGGTGCATCGGCGTCCTCAGCAGCGCCCCGAAAGGGGGGAAAGGGGGGCGCAAGCGGAGTCGAATGCTGGACCTTTTGCGGGGTCTGGGAAAGGGCTGGGCGGAAGCCTCGGGCTGCCTCGACCGACGTCAGAAAGGTGGCCGCGGCGGGCTTGCTTCGAAGCTGCCCCGGCACTACTCTCCGCGCGCCAGCCGGGACTGCGGTTGGCGCCATCTTCCTCCGCGGCGTATCTCCCATCTGGCGACCCGCCGGTAGCCCGTCGTCGTCCTCCGACAGGTTTCCAGCCGGTGGCCTAGCGAAAGGGGGGGCCATGCAGCACATCGAAACGACGCGCAAAGGTCGAACGCCCCCGATGGCGTGCTTCCTGTCCGAGCTGTTGGGCAAGAAGGTGCTGGGGGCCAACGGCACGCTGATCGGCAAGGTTCAGGACCTCGTCGCGCAGTCGACCGACCGCTATCCCGACATCGTCGGCATCGTGTGCGTGCACGCGGGTCAGCGGATCTTCGTGTCGATTCGCTCGACGGAGGCCGCCTATCTGGCGCGCCACCGCAACGTAACGATCCCCGATGCGGCTCCTCGTCCTTTCGAGCGGTCGGACAAGCAGTTCCTGGTGCGCGACGCCCTGTACGACAAGCAGATCGTCGACGTGAACGGCGCGCGGGTCGAGCGCGTCAACGACGTGCAGATCGTGATGCGCGGCGAGCAGCCGTTCCTGCTGCAGGTCGACGTCGGCTTCTCAGGGCTGATGCGGCGTCTTGGGTTCGAGAAGGGGCTGCGAGGGCTTGCCCGCGCCTTCGGTCGACCGCTCAAGGACGAGTTCATCCGCTGGAAGTTCGTGCAGCCACTGCCCGAAGCGGCGCTGGGTCCCCTGCAGGTCACGCTACGCCAAGAGCAGATCAAGCAGCTGCACGCAGGCGAACTGGCCGACATCATTGAGGAATTGGATCGCGACGAGCGTCTTGCCCTGGTGCGTTCGATCGGCGCCGAGGAAGCTGCCGAGGCCTTGGAGGAAGTGGACATCAAGGTGCAGACCTCGGTGTTGCGCGACCTCGACTTCGAGCTGGCGGCCGACATTCTGGGCGAGATGGAGCCCGCGGTCGCCGTCGACGTGATGGAGGAACTGCCCGAAGACGCGCAGAAATCCATCATGGCCGCGATGGACGCCGACGACCGCGCCCAGATCGAGCTGCTCTCGCAGGCGGACGACGAGTCGGCCGCGTCGCTGATGACGGTCGAGTACCTGTCGTGCGATCCCGACCTGACCGCCGAGGCAGCGTTGGAGCGGGTTCGCGTCGAGGCCAAGGAGATCGACTCGCTGGCCTACGTGTACTGCCTGGACGACGGCGGCATCCTGCGCGGCGTCCTGTCCCTGCGCGACGTGCTGGTGGCCGAGCCCGGCGCCAAGCTGGCCGACCTGATGCACCGGCGCATCGCGTCGCTGGACCCGCAAGACGACTTCGAGACGGTCGCCGAGCAATTCTGGAAGTACCGCTTCAAGGCCCTGCCGGTCGTCGACGCGCGCGGCCGGATGGCGGGCATCGTGACCTTCCTGCACTCGTTCGACGAGCTTCTGGGGCACTACACCAAGCTTGCCGACTGACCGACCGCGCCGCGTTCCACGAAGGTTCCCCATGGCCGACACCCAGACCGCCGACAAGAAGTCGCTGCCCCTGTGGAGCCGCTTCTCGATCTTCTTTGCGGTGGTGGGCCCCGGCATCATCACGGCCAACGTCGACAACGACGCGGGTGGCCTTGCGACCTACAGTCAGGCCGGCGCCCTGTTCGGCACCAGCATGTTGTGGGTGTTCCTGCCCGTGACGCTGCTGCTGATCATGGTCCAGGAGATGGTCAACCGCATGGGCGTGGTCTCAGGCCAGGGCCTGTCGGACATGATTCGCGAGCGGTTTGGGGTGCGCATCACCTTCTACCTGATGCTGCTGGTGCTCGGGACCAATTTCGGCAACGTCATGGCCGAGTTCGCGGGCATCGCCGCCGCCGGGCGCCTGTTCGGCCTGTCGCCCTACCTGACGGTGCCGGTGTGCGGCTTCCTGGTGTGGCTGCTGGTGCTGCGCGGCAACTACAAGTCGGTCGAGAAGGTGTTTCTTGCGGCCTGCTTTTTCTACTTCGCGTATCCGATCACGTTCTTCGTGCTCAAGCCCGACCTGGCGGCGGTGGCCAAGGCCTCGATCACGCCCACCTTCGAGTTCGACGACGCCTTCCTGGTCATGCTGATCGGCATCGTGGGCACCACCATCGCGCCGTGGATGCAGTTCTACCAGCAGGCATCGGTGGCCGAGAAGAACATCCGTTTGCGCGACTACTTCTACTCCAAGCTCGACACCTGGATCGGCTGCATCGTGGTCAATCTGGTGGCCGGTTGTATCGTGGTGGTGTGCGCGCTGACCCTGCACCCGGCGGGCATCCGCATCGACAACGCTGCCGAGGCCGCCCACGCCCTGGAGCCGCTGGCCGGCAAGTGGAGCTCGGTCCTGTTCGCCATCGGCCTGTGGAACGCGTCGCTGTTCGCCGCCAGCATCCTGCCCCTGTCGACGTCCTACACGATCTGTGAGGCCATGGGTTGGGAGTCGGGCGTCAACAAGGACTTCCGCTCGGCCCCGCAGTTCTACGTGCTCTACACCGCGCTGATCGTGCTGGGAGCGACGGTGGTGCTGCTGCCGGGCGTGTCGCTGGTCAAGGTGATGGTCTGGTCGCAGGTGATCAACGGCCTGCTGCTGCCGATCGTGCTTGTGTTCATCCTGATGCTGGTCAACGACAAGCGCATCATGGGCGAGCACGTCAACGGCCGCACCTACAACGTCTTGTGCTGGCTGTCGGTCGCGCTCCTGACGGGCATCAGCGTGACGTACGTCAGCACGTTCTTCGGCTGGGCCTAACCGCCCACGCGAATCCCCTCGAGATGGCACGTGTCGTTCGACCCGAGCAGGCGAAAGCCCTTCGGGTCGATCTGCACCTTCGTGATCGAGCACGGATCGATGGCAAACGTCCTGAATTTTGCGACCTTCAAACTGAAGACGCGGGTCAGCAACGTCGAGATCGCGAACATGTGCGACACCACGATGACGTCGCCGTCCGGGTAGAGGTCGTACAGGTCCTCCAGCGCCCGCCATGTCCGCGCAGATACTTCCGTCAGGGTCTCGCCGCCTGGAAAGCGCGTCGTGCCGGGCTTTTCTTGCCACCGCGCACGCCAGGGCAGCAGCTCGTCCGGCAGGCTGGGGATGTGCATCCCGTCGACGCGCCCGACGTCGACCTCGATTAGGCGCCGGTCCACAACCACCGGCTGGCCCATGGCCTCGCCAATGGCGTCGGCGGTCATGCGCGCGCGCGCGAGCGGACTGCACCACAGGGCGTCGCAGGGGCGGTCTTGCAGGTGTTGGGCGGTGGCGACGGCCTGGCGTTCTCCCAAGGGAGACAGGGGCAGGTCCAGGCGACCCAGCATGACCGGCTGGCCGCTGAGTCGGGTGGCGCCGTGACGAACGAGGGTGACGCGCAAGCCGAACCTCCGGGGGGCGTTCCGTTGCGGAACCGAAGGCGCGAAGCCTACCTGCCTTGCGTCGGCCGTCCAGAATGACGTGCAGGTCTGCTTTCCCACGCGCGTTCTCGCCTCGCGTCAGTTCGCCCGGGATGGACTTCGGACCTGCGCGCCCGTACATTCGCCCCCCCACTCCGAAGGAGGCTCCCGTGTTCCTGGATCGCCTGGTCCGCCTGCTTCAGCCGCAAGACAATCGGTTCATCACGTACCTTGAGGCCATCGCCCACAATGTCGCTGTCGGAGCCGACTGCTTCGCCGGCTACCGCGACGCGCAAGGTCACGACGACTTCGTGAAGATCGCCGGGAACCTGCGTCGCATCGAGCACGAGGGCGACGCGATGGCCCACCTGCTCTACGACGAGCTGGACAAGACCTTCGTCACGCCGATCGACCGCGAGGACCTGCACGACCTCTGCTCAGAGCTGGACGACGTGCTGGACATCATGGAGGCGTGCTCAGGCCGCATCGTGATCTACCGGCTGGAGCACCTGACCGAGCCGATGCGCGAGATGGTGCGCGTCATCCAGTCCGCCGCCCACGAAGTCGAGTCCGCGGTGAAGAAGCTGGGCGACGACAGCAAACACGGCGACTTGCCCATGCAATTCGTGCGGGTACACGCACTGGAGAATGAGGGCGACGTCATCTACCGTACAGCTCTGGGAGAGCTCTTCACCAAGCCCGTCGACCCGGTCGAGCTGATCCGCCAGAAGGAGATTCTCGACGCCCTGGAGCGCGCTATCGACGCGTGCGACGACGTCTGCGACCTGCTCAGGTCCGTGGTCATGAAGCATGGTTGATCCCTTCCTGCTGCTGGTCGCCGTCATCCTGCTCGCGGTGGCGTTCGACTACATCAACGGCTTTCACGACACCGCCAACGCCATCGCGACGGTCGTGTCGACCGGCGTGCTGGGGCCGCGAACGGCGGTCTTCCTCGCCGCGGTGGCCAACTTTCTGGGTGCGTTTCTGGGCACCGGCGTTGCCAAGACGATCGGTGGCGACATCGCCGACCCCGCGTCAATTACCCAGACCGTCGTCGTTTGTGCGCTGTTCGCCGCCATCGTCTGGAACCTGATCACCTGGTACTTCGGCATTCCGTCCAGCTCGTCGCACGCGTTGGTGGGCGGCTTGGTCGGTGCCGTGTTCGGTCACCGCGTGCTGACGCAATCGGTGGGCGCGAGCGAGTCGATGGGGGCTCTGCTGACGTCCAAGGGCGTCGGCAAGGTGGTGGAAGGGCTGGTCCTGTCGCCGATCATGGGCCTGCTGCTGGGCTTTGGGCTGATGCTGCTGCTGCTTTGGATCGTCCGGCGGCAGGCACCCACGCGCGTCAACCACCTCTTCCGCAAGCTGCAGCTGGTATCGGCGGGCATGATGGCGCTGTCGCACGGGTCGAACGACGCGCAGAAGGCCATGGGCATCGTGACAATGGGGCTGGTCGGCTACTACGCGAACCATGCAGCGTCCGCGCCCGACTGGCTGGACTTGGCGGCGTGGACGGAGCGCAAGGAGTTGGTGGTGCCAGCGTGGGTCATCCTGATGTGCGCCATGGCGATGGCGGCGGGTACCGCGGCGGGTGGCTGGCGCATCATTCGCACGATGGGCAGTCGCATCATCAAGCTCAAGCCCATTCACGGGTTTGCGGCAGAAACGGCCGGTGCCGCCGTCATCCTCACCGCCACCTTGCTGCACGCACCGGTGTCGACCACCCACGTCATTTCGTCGTCGATCATGGGCGTGGGTGCCTCCAAGCGCATCTCGGCGGTGCGCTGGGGTGTGGCCGGCAACATCCTGACGGCGTGGGTGCTGACGCTGCCTGTCACGGCCCTGCTGGGCGGCGTGGCGTATCTGGTGCTGCACGAGCTGCTGGGCTGACGCTGCCGAACCGTTCTGCGCGGCTCCGGCTCTCACCACCAAGAGACGAGGAACTCAATGGAGTTCCCGCCGCCGTTGATCTCGGTTGGAGCGCGCGCCATGATGGCGGTTTGCGTCGCCTGATTTCTGGGCGGCGGTGACTCGGGGGGGCCACACCATGGAACGCATCTGGATCAAGCATTACGAAGCAGGCGTACCCGAAGACCTGCACGCTCTGGACAAGACCGTCGTCGAGTTCCTGGACGCCTCTGCCGCGCAGTGGCCCGACCGACCGGCGGTGACGTTCAAGGGCAAGACGCTGACCTATGCGCAGCTGAAAGACGCCGTCGACCGATTCGCCACCGCCCTGTCGCGTCTGGGCGTCCAGAAAGACACGCGGGTGGCGTTGTGGCTACCGAATTTGCCGCAGATGGTCATCAGCTTCTTTGCGACGCTGAAGCTGGGCGCACAGGTGGTCAACACCAACCCGCTGTACGTTGAGCGCGAGATCGAGCACCAGTTCAACGACGCCAACGTCACCGTCGTCGTCACGCTCGACTACCTGTGGTGGAACAAGCTGCGGGCGATCAAGGCCAAGACCCAGGTCCAGCAGGTGATCGTCACCTCGATTCCCGACTTCCTGCCCTTCCCGCTCAACCTGTTGGCGCCCCTGAAGCTGAAGAAGACCCAGCAGTGGGTCAAGGTGCCGGCAGAACCGGGCGTGCACTTCTTCAAGGACCTGCTGGCCCACACGCCGCCCTCGCCGCCCAAGGTCGAACTGCCGCTGGATCACGTCGCCGTGCTGCAATACACCGGTGGCACCACGGGCGTGTCCAAGGGCGCGATGCTGACGCACCGCAACATCTCGGTGAATGCGCAGCAGGCCAAGGCGTGGTTCCCCGTCCTTCAGGAGGGAAGAGAGACCCTGCTCGCCTGCCTGCCCTACTTCCACGTCTTCGGCATGACCGTGTCGATGATCTGGCCGATCCTGACGGGCAACCACATCGTGCTCGCGCCCAACCCGCGCGACATCCCCGACCTGGTCAAGAGCATCACCAAGTACCGCGTGACCATCTTCCCCGCCCTGCCCGCCCTGTTCGTGGCCATCAACAACTTCCCCGGCATCGACAAGCTCGACGTCACCAGCATCAAGGGCTGCTTCTCGGGCTCAGCGCCGCTGCCGGTCGAGGTGCTCGAGCGGTTCGAAAAGCTGACGGGCGGCCGCATCACCGAGGGCTTCGGGCTGACGGAAACGTCGCCGGTCACCCACGTCAACCCCTTGTTCGGCCTGCGCAAGCCGGGGTCGGTCGGCATCCCGGTGCCCGGCACCGACATGAAGATCGTCGACATCGACACCGGGCTGACCGAACTAGCGGTGGGCGAGGAAGGCGAGCTCTGCCTGAAGGGGCCGCAGGTCATGGCCGGCTATTGGAACAAGCCGGACGAGACGGCCAAGATGCTTCGCGACGGCTGGGTGTACACGGGCGATCTGGCGCGCGTGGACGAAGACGGCTTCACGTTCATCGTCGGCCGCAAGAAGGACATGATCATCGCGGGTGGCTACAACATCTATCCCGATGAGATCGATGGCATTCTGTTCATGCACCCTGCCGTGCTCGAGGCGGCGACGATTGGCGTGCCCGACGCCAAGCGCGGTGAGACCGTCAAGTCGTTCGTGGTGCTGAAGCCCGGTACGCAGGCGACTCCCGAAGAGATCATCGCGCACTGCAAGCACGAGCTCGCGCCCTACAAGGTACCGAAGAGCATCGAGTTTCTCGAGGCACTGCCCAAGAGCGCCATGATGAAGATCCTGCGCAAGGACCTGCGCGAGCGAGAGATTGCCAAGAAGGCGTAGCGAGAGAGGCAGCCGACCCAACCCCGTGCTAGCCTCTCCCCCCGCCACCGGAGGGCTTGATGGCTCGCCTGCTTGCCTGCTTTGCCCTGTTCGTTGTTCTGGTCCCAGGCCTCGCGCTAGCCGACGACGCTGCCGCCCCCCAGACCACGCCAGACCCCATCACCGTCCAACTCACGCAGAGCACGCCGCTGCGGTTGGCGCGGTTCAAGTTCGACCGGAAGGACAAGGGCTCGGTCGCACTCGACGGCTCGCTGGGCGTCACGGTGACCAACCGCAGCGCCGACCAGCCGGTCTTCGTCCTGCGCCTTGAGGTCCACGGCTTCGTGTTTCGGCCCAAGGGCGGTGGCGCTCCGTTCGTGTTCGTGCACCCCTGCAAGTGCGTCAAGGACTTCCAGGACGAGGTCGTGGACGTCACTCCCCTGCGCGCGGCGGGTCACGAGACGGTCGTCTACGACGACTGGGGCTGCTCTGGTTCGACGTGGCCGCCGCCGCCGGTGGGCACGTATCTGGTGTCGTATCGCACGTTTGCGTTTGATCACGTGCCTGAGAAGCCCGAGCTTCCCGACGCCCCGGCCAGCCCGCAGCAGATGGTCGAGGCCTGTCGCAAGGCGCTCGCCGACGAGGGCTCGTGGGTCGGCGCAGTCGAGTCCAACGCGTTGGAAGTGACGCTGGGCGCGCCGGTCGATCTGCTGTACGACGCCAAGGGCGAGCGCTGGGTCGAACCGAAGTCCAAGAAGAAGGCCAAGGTCCGCTAGGCGATGCAGCTGCCCCACACTTTTCGCGCCCTGCGCCACAGGGACTACCGCATCTTCCTGCAGGGCCAAGCGGTGTCGCTGGTCGGCACGTGGCTGCAGTCGGTCGCGCAGGCCTGGCTCGTGTACCGCCTGACGGGCTCGGCGCTGCACCTGGGGTTCGTCACGTTCTGCAGCCAGATCCCCGTGTTCCTGCTGTCACCGCTGGGCGGGGCCGTGGCCGACCGCACCAACCGGCTGCGGCTCCTGGTCGGGACGCAGGCGGCGTCGATGGCGCTCGCCTTCACGTTGGGCACGCTGACGCTGACGGGCGCGGTGACCGTCACGCACGTCTACGTGCTCGCGACGCTGCTGGGCATTGCGAACAGCTTCGACATCCCGGCGCGGCAGTCGTTCGTGCCGTCGCTGGTGCCGCGGCCCGACCTGTCGAACGCGATCGCGCTCAACTCCTCGATCTTCAACGCGGCCAGGATCGTGGGGCCGGCGCTCGCGGGCGTGATGATCGCAGCGGTGGGCGAGGGCTGGTGCTTCGTGCTGAACGGCGCGAGCTTCCTGGCCGTGATCGGCGTGCTCCTGCGGATCCGCACCCAGGACCGCCCGCGCGCGACCGGACGCTCGCCGCTCGCCGACATCGTCGAGGGGGTGCGGTTCGCCGCCCACAACGGTCCGGTCCGCTCGCTGCTGGCGTTGACGGCCGCCACGAGCCTGCTGACCCTGCCCTACACGACGCTGATGCCGCTGATGGCCGACCGGGTGCTGGGGGCCGGGTCGCGCGGCCTTGGACTCCTGATGGCCTCGACCGGCCTGGGGGCGCTGACGGGGGCGATGCTGCTCGCCTCGCGACGCACTGAGGGCGGGCTGGGGCGCTGGGTCGCGACGGGCGTGTCGGGACTGGGCGTGGGCCTGATCGCGTTCTCCGCCTCGCGGATGCTGGTGCTGTCGGCCGTGCTGCTGGCGGGAGTCGGCCTGGCGACCCTCGTGCAGATGGCGTCGTCGAACACGCTGCTGCAGACGCTGACGCCCGGGCACCTGCGCGGCCGCGTCATGGCCCTGTACTCGATGATGTTCCTGGGGATGGCACCGTTCGGGGGTCTGGCCTTTGGCGCGGTCGCCACCCACGCGGGAGTCGCCTGGACGATCGCGGGCGGCGGCGTGCTGGCGGTCTTGACGTCGCTGATCTTCCTGAGGGAGTTGCCGCGGTTGCGCGTCCAGACCCGGGAGATGCTGGCCGAGCGGGAAGCCGAGCGCGCCCTCGACCCGGCCGAGAACGGATCGCCATGACGAAGACCAACGCCGCTCGCCTGCTGGACACCTTGGGCGTGGCCTACGAGATCCGCACCTACGAGGTCGACGAATCGGACCTGTCGGCGCCCACGGTCGCACGCAAGGTCGGGCTGCCCTACGAGCAGGTGTGGAAGACGCTGGTCGTGCGCGGCGACGGCACCGTCTATCTGGCCGTGGTGCCTGCGGATGCCGAGCTGGACCTGAAGGCGCTGGCCGTGGCGGCGGGCGAGCGCAAGGTCGAGCTGGCGGCGCTGAAGGACGTGCTGCCCCTGACCGGCTACATCCGCGGCGGCGTCACGGTGCTGGGATGCCGCAAGGAGTACCCGGTGTTCGTCGACGATACGATTGACCTGATCGACCGGATGGCCGTCAGTGCCGGGATGCGCGGAGCCCAGCTGGTGCTGAATCCCCAAGACTATCTGCGGGTCACGAAGGCCACCGTCGCCCGAATCGCCCGCTGAGCCTCCCACAAAATCGGACCAACATGGTCCTTGTCCCGCTTCCGCTCTAGTGCTCCACTTGCCCGCCGTTGCGCGAAGGCGCTGTGGAGGCGGACATGAAGACCCTGATTCGCGGTGGTACGGTTCTGACGGCCACCGACACCTACGTGGCGGACGTTCTGGTCGACGGCGAGAGCATCTCGACCATCGGTGCCCACTTGAACCCCGAGCAGGCCGACAAAGTCGTCGACGCGGCGGGCGCTTACGTCATTCCGGGCGGCATCGACGTGCACACCCACCTGGACATGCCGTTCGGCGGCACGACCACGGCGGACGATTTTGCCTCGGGCACGCGCGGCGCGGCCATCGGCGGCACCACCAGCTTCGTCGACTTCGCCATTCAGGGTCGCGGCCAGACGCTGCAGCAGGGCTTGGACACCTGGCACAAGAAGGCCGACGGCAAGTGCGCGGTCGACTACGCCTTTCACCTGATCATGACCGAGGTGAACGACCAGAACCTCAAGGACATGTCCAGTGTCGTCGATCAGGGCGTGACCAGCTTCAAGCTCTTCACCGCGTATCCCGGCGTGTTGATGAGCGACGACCCCAGCATCTTCCAGGCCATGCGCCGCGCTGGCGAGATCGGTGGCCTGATCGGCATCCACGCCGAAAACGGCCCCGCCATCGACGTTTTGGTGCGCGAGGCCATCGCCCGCGGCGAGACGGCTCCCAAGTACCACGCCATCACCCGCCCCTCCGCGCTGGAGGGCGAGCCGACCCACCGCATGATCGTGCTTGCGCAATTGGCCAAGGTTCCCGTGTACATCGTGCACCTGACCTGCCAGGAAGCGCTGGACGAGGTCACCGCAGCGCGCGACCGCGGCTACAAGGTCTATGCCGAGACGTGCCCGCAGTACGTGGTCTGCTCGACCGACGACATCGGCAAGCCCGGATTCGAGGGCGCGAAGTACGTCTGCTCGCCGCCGATGCGCGACAAGTCGAATTGGCCGCACCTGTGGCGCGGCCTGCGGTCGAACGACCTGCAGGTGGTGGCGACCGACCACTGCTCGTTCAACATGGCGCAGAAAGAGATGGGCCTCGTCGGCTTCAACAAGATCCCCAACGGCATGCCGGGCATCGAGAACCGCCTGCACGTCATGTGGGAGCACGGCGTGGTCAAGGGCGAGATCAGCCCCAACCGCTTCGTCGAGATCTGCAGCACCAACCCCGCTTCGATCTTCGGCATGGAGAAGAAGGGCCGCATCGCCGTGGGCGCCGACGCCGACATCGTGGTCTGGGACCCGAACCGCAAGCACACGATCTCGGCCAAGACGCACCTGATGAATGTCGATTACTCGGCGTACGAGGGCTGGCAGGTCAGCGCCAGCCCCCGTCACGTGCTGGTGCGCGGCAAGCAGGTCGTGGCCGACGGCAAGTACGTGGGCCAGGCGGGCGACGGCCAGTTCGTGAAGCGCGGTCGCGTGTAAGCCTCGGCCCGGTCCCCCCGGAACCGACGTCCACACCGCAGAAAACCTCCTCGCAAATCCCCACAAATCCCGGATTTGACAGCCCCGATCCACGCGCCCAAGCTCTCGATCCTGTCTGCGGATCGCGGCTTTGTGCCGTTTTCTTGGATTTCAGCTTCCCGCGTGCCGATGCCTCGGCGCGGCGGGTAGCTGGGCTGGGCCTCGACCCGCGCCGTCCTGCGCCTGCGACCGGCACTCGACCGGTCGGGAGCGGGACTCCTTCGTCGTCTGTACGCCACGGAGGTCCGCCATGAAATGCCTGGTCGCGCTGTGCCTCGCCCTCCTCGTCCCCTCGATTGCGCTGGCAGAGGGTCCTGACCCCGCCTACCTCAAAGCCTTTGGCCCCGGCAGCATCGCCGCGTCGGGTCTGGGCTATCCGGCATTCGAGAAATATGACGCCGCGCAATTCACCTACAAGGACGGCAAGTTCGTGGTCGTTGCCGACGGCACGCTGGACCTGCGCGCCTTTACCCCCAAAGGTGTCACGTTGGGCAAGGCGATGGCCAAAGTGCGCAAGGAGCGCGGCGCCAACCTGAAGTACATGCAGGCCGAGTACATGTCGTTCCGCTTCTGGGCGTCGCACGACTCGTCCGGCCAGGACCAGACCAAGGGCAAGTGGCCAGCCAAGCTGGGCGACGAGCCGGTTTGGACGCCCTTGACCGACGTGCGGTACGACCTGCCGACCTCGAGCTACGACTGGGAGTCGGCCGGCGCCGGCTGGGAGGACCTGAAGGCCGACCTGTGGAGCATGGCCAAGGCCAAGCCGGGGCAGAAGTACTACGTCGCGTTCTCGGTCGGCTACCGCTACAAGACGCCGGGCGGCGAGATGGAGAGCAAGTGGGACAGCGTGCTGGGCAAGTTCGTCCAGCAGAAGTCGCTGGGACTGGTGGGCTTTGTCTACGGCCCGGCGCTGGCGGCGTGCACCATCGAGATCGGCGAGGGCCCGGACCAGAGCGGCAGCTTCAAGGACGCGGGCGACGGCATCCTGGACCCCAAGACCGGCCTGACGTGGGCCAAGCAGGTGGGGCCGGGACTGCGCTACCTTGACCTTCCCGACGTCGACGCCAACCCGGGCGTCGTGACCTACCTGAAGAACAAGGGCAACGGCTGGCGACTGCCGACGGTCGACGAGCTGCTGGCTTGGCGCAAGCTGGGCGGCCAGACCCCGCAAGTCTGGTTCAACGCTCACGGCTTCACCGGCGTCAAGAACGACTGGTACTGGACGGCGGGCAACGAAGGCTACCGCGGCGTCTGGGTGATTCACTTCGGCGACACGCGCGAAAAGGCCATGACGGAGGCCACCGACACGATGCAGCTGTGGATGGTCAAGGGACCGTAGACGCGGGCGTCCCGCAGCCACTGGACGGCGCACCCTTTGCCTGACCAGGTGACTCCGGCTACGCTGGCCGGGCGCAACACCCTGCCCCGCGCCCAGGCCCGTCGCCATGCCCGAAGACGTCTCCCGCCGCGCCCTGTTCACCCGCTTCTTCGGCCGCGGCCGCGACGTCGACGCTCGCCCCGGGCCTGCCGAGGCACCAGAACTCCCTGTGCGCGCTGCAGATCCCGCTGCAGCTCGACCTCGGACCATCCCGGTGCTGCGACCGCCCAAGGCCATCGACGAGGTCGCGTTTCTGGCCGGCTGCACCCGCTGCAACGCCTGCGTGGCCGCCTGTCCGCCCCAGGCCATCGTGCTGGCTCCGGACCGCTATCGCACCGCGGCAGGCACGCCGATGATCGACCCGACCCGCCAGCCGTGCCTGCTGTGCAACGGCCTGCCGTGCGTCGATGCCTGTGAACCCGGCGTATTGTCGAAGGATCTGCCGATCTCCATGGGACGGGCCGCCGTGCTGGCGCCGCAGTGTCTCAACCGCATGGGTTCAACTTGTTCGGTGTGCGTCGAACGCTGTCCGGTGACGGGCGCCATCGCCATGGAGAACGGGTTGCCGGTCGTGCGCGACGCCGCGTGCAACGGCTGCGGCATCTGTCACCACGTGTGTCCGGCCCCCACACCTGCGATCCTGATCCTGGCCGCGCTGCAGCGCCCTGCCCGACCCTGCTGAGGGTCAGCGCGTCGCCGACCGCAAGATCCGCGCCGCCACCAAGTCCCGCAGCTTCTCAAGGGTCGTGTGCGCTTCCGCTGGCGACTTGCGCATGCAGTCCGCCATCGCGTAGGCCCAATTGTCCTCGTCACGGGTGTGGGCCAGCACCGACTCGCCCAAGGCAAGGACCGACTGCTCCCTCAAGTGGTGCAGCTGCAGCCCCATACCTGCCTCTTCCAAAGCATCGCGAATCGCCAAGTGCTGCTGCCGCATCGTCTGAATGCCACCCACGCACGGCGAGAGCGACATGTGCTGCTCGAACAGCGGAAACACGTCGTGCTCTTCGAAGTACATGTGGCGCTCGACCAGCACTTCCAGCCGCCGGAAGACCCGGTCGGCGTGCTCCCAGTCGTCGGCATGGACGATGTTCTGGAAGTCCGCGAGCTGCTGATGGATCCGCTCGTGGTCCAGCGCGAGCAGGCCCACCACTTCAGCGGTGTCGAGTTCTCGGGTCATGGTCACCTCGCAGAGGGTCTGGGTCTGCACAGCGTCCGGCGCAGGATAACGCAATGCGTCACAGTCGCGCTACTTGCCCCGCACCAACTCCACGACGCCCCACACGATTGGCCTGCGGTAAAAGCCCGTCGTCGCGCGCGTGACCTGAAATTGCTCGATGGGCTGCCCGTCGTCGTTCAGGGCAAAGTGCAGGCCCAAGCGAGACCCAGCCCGCAGCGGCATCGGCGCCAGAACGGCCGCGGGAATGAACCACTCCAGCCGATAACCGCCCGCGGTTTTCTTCCACGCCGAGGCGATCGAGCCAGCTCCCGTGCCGCCGTCGCCGTAGACCACATACGCCAGCGCCGTCCCATCCTTGCCGCTTGCGGGCGGTCCAAACACGAACTGTGCGGCGTGCGGGGTGTGGGTACGGTCCAGCGCTCGTTTTTGGTCCTTTTCGATCCACAGCTCGAAGCCGTCGCCGACCCACGGCGCCCGCTCGTCAACCACCAGCGAGTCGTCGGTGACTTCGGCCGCACCGTACAACCCCTCCGGGCGCCAACCGATCCGCACGGAGCTGCGGGTCTTGCCCTCCACCGGCAGCGGCATCGAGACCACGCCCTGCCAGTCGCCCAAGTCGCCATCCAAGGTCACTACCCCAAGCGCTTGAATCGTCACAGGTTTCGGCTCTGGCAGCAGCAACCGCGCCAGCTCGTGTCCGGGATTGAGCAGGACGCGGTCGCCCTCATAACGCTGGCCGCCGTCGGTCACCGCCATCGCGACCAGTAGCGGCGGGTCGAACTTGTCGCCCGTCACCCTCAGGCCTTTCGGCGGAATCACTTGGAAGGTCATGGCCTTGCCACCCAAGTCGGCCGCCATCGGCGTGACCACCTGCCATCCGCGGGGTGCAGACGACGTCGCCACCTCGACCCGCCCCGTCGGGGGCAGGCCATCGGACTCGAGCGTCACGGTCGTCGGCACCCCCGCCACCGGCAGCGACGACAAGTTGGCGCGCAGGTTGCCGAACAGCTTGAGCAAACGCACCGCGTGGTCTGGGTCAATCGGTTCGACCTTGGGCGCGTTCGGCCCCCGCACCAGCTCGAAACGGTCCAGCATCGCGCCGTCCACCCCCTTGACGCGCACCTGGATCCGGTCGCCCTCGACCTCGAACAGGCAGTGGTGCAGGACGGTCTGGCCGATGCCCCCCTCCAGCAGCGGGCTGTACTCGACGCCGTACAGGGGCGCCCCACCGCCGCCCGCGACGATGTAGGTGATGGGCTTGCCGCCCTTGGCGCCCATCGGCTTGAAGCGCTCGTACAGGTGCGAGTGCCCCGAAATCACCAGGTCGACGCCGTACTTCTCGTAAAGCGGCCGCACGTCGGCGTGCGCCCACTGCTCGCCGTGACCGCCGACGTTGAAGGTGGGGCGGTGGCTCAACACGATCTTCCAGTCGGCCTTTGTCGCGGCCAGATCCTGTTCCAGCCACGCGACCATCGCGGCGTGCGGGACCTTGTCCAGCTCAGTGTCCAGGACGACCAAGTGCACATTGCCCGCGTCAAAGCTGTGGTAGGTCCGGTCCTTGGGCAGCCCGAACAACTCGGTGTAGCGCACCGCATCGGCCTCGTGATTGCCGCGCACCGGCACGAATGCCGCCCGACGCAGCAGCTCCCGCGCCGGCTCGAACAGCTCGTTGCCCCACAGTGGCCAGCGCCGACCGTCGGCGATCAGGTCGCCCGTGTTGACGAAGAAGCTGATCGGCAAGTCCTTGAGGATGGCGTCGACGACCTGTTTGTGGTGTCCCGGCAGCGAGCGGCTGTCCCCGTAGATGACGAACCGCAGGGGCTCGCGAGAGCCGGGGGCGGGCAGGCTGACGAAGCGGTCGCGGATCTCGCCGTCCGCACAGCGGATCGCGTACTCGATCGACGCCGCTGGCCGCAGACCGTGGAGGGTGGCGATGTGCAAAACGTCGGTCAGGTCGGCCAGCGTGGCCTGCTGCGTCTCGACCGCAACGCCTTCGGGAGCGACCACGCTTGCCGGGGGAGCACCCGCCGACGTCACCCAGTGGAGGCGCGCAATCCCTTGTGCCTCTTGGTGAATCCACGGACCCAGAGTAACGCCGCACGCGGTCCCGGAGGCAGCGACCTCGACCGGCATCTGTCCTGGCACCGGCTGGGGGACCGCGACGACCGGGGTCTGGGCCCCGCCGCACGCCGGCAGCCCCAACAGGCCCGACAGCAGCCACTCGAACGGCAAACGCAAGCGCATGACGACTCCGCCCCGTGGCATCCGGCGCCGGGGGGCGAGAAGCTTCGCCTTCCTTGGGATGGGGTTCAAGTGGACGCGGCGCGAGAACTCAGTCGGTCGCGTGGTCGATGTTCGCGCCTTCCACGTCCTTGCGCAGGATGTACTTGCGCTCGGGCTGGCCGTGCACTTCCTGCGTCGGGAACACCCGCGACGGCGGCAGCCCGCCAGCGGTCTCGACTTCAGCGTGCGGCATCGGCAGCCCTCCCGGCAACGCGACGTCTGCCAGTGTCGTGGTGGCGGCCCAGTCGCACAGCGCCTCGTTCAGCTTGCTCCACGAGGAATGCAGGGGGCAGGGCTGGTCGGTCTTGCACGCGCCCCAGCCGAACGCGCAGTGCACCGGGTTGGGCGTGAAATCGGCGGCCATCATGACGTCAAGGAAGCGGATGAACCGGGGCGGCTGGGCGAGCACGAAACCGCCACCGTGCCCCTTCTGCGACTTCAGCAACCCGGCCACCACCAGACGCCGCAGCAGCTTGGCCAGATAGTGAACGGGAACGCCCGTCGCGACACTGAGGTCGCGTGCCCGAACGGCGCGGTCGGCCGGCAGGTTGGCCATGTAGGTCATGGCGCGCAGGGCGTACTCGACGGTCTGGGGCAGGTGCATGTGGGCTCCCATAGCGGTGGGGCCGACCAGTGGGCGACGGCGGGTGCCGATGATGGGGATGCGCGGTCGTCACGTCAAGCGACATGCAGGGCGATGATCAGGTGGAAGCTGGCGCAAGGGCTCGACGCTACGAAGGAAACCAAGCACGTCAGAGTCTACTGAGGGCAATTCGCGGGCTACATCTGGTACAGCAGTGCGCCTTGGAACAGCGAGTGGTAGCCGCACATGTAGTAGCCGCCGGTCGTGTAGACCCAAGAGCTGACGTAGTCGCCGGCGTTGAGGAAGAGCATGCGTGAGAACGCGAAGCCGCCCGAGTAGTTGCTGGTGTTGCCCGCCTGGATCGAATACGTGCCGCTGGGCCCCTGGCCGCCACCCGAGATCTGCGACCCGTTGACGCCGATGGTGTAGTGGTTGTACGCCGACTGAGTGCCGGCATTGGTGTGGTAGTAGTAGTTCGCGGTAAAGAGGTACATGCCCTTGACCGGAGCCGTGAATCGGCCGTTGCCGGGGTTGAACCAACTGCCGGAATTGCCGCCCGCCACCACGTTCCACTGCACCTCGTTCCAAGCTCCATTACCCCCTTGCCGCCAGCAATCGGACGCCGTGACGCTGAACCACGGGTGGGCGGTCTTGAGGTACGTCGTGTCGACCAACGGCGTCTTCAGGCTGGCCGTGGCCTCGACGGTCTTGGCCTTGGCGGCGTCGGTGACGGCCAGCGTGTTGGTCGTGGTGTTGCCATCGACGATAAGGTCGCCCTTGATCTGGATCTTCTTGTTCGACACCGAAGAGAGGCTGATCGACCAGCTGTTGATCTGCCCATCGGTGGTGTTGTTCAGGTAGTCGGTGTCGATGACGACGATGTACCACTTGCCCACGGGATTCTTGCCAGCCCACGCGCCCAAGTCGCCACTGACAACCTTGGTCGGGTCGGGATAGCTGGTCTTCAGCACGGTGCCGCTGCCGGACTTCTGGTGCAGCACGTACTCCTTGCCATTGGGGTCAAACACGGACACCACCAGCGTGTTCACCTTGGAGTTCGTCAAGTCGACGTTGATGCTCAGCTTCTGCGCCAGACCGATGTCCGGAAAGTCCAGCGTGTCCGAGACGCCCACCGGATTGTTGTCCGGGATCTTGATGGCGGTCTTGCCGGCAATGGTGTCGGTAAACTGGTTCCAGATCAGGTCGTTGGAGATCTCGTTGATGCCGTCGTTGGGCAGCCCTGTGCCATCCATCGCCGCCACGCACTCGTAGGTGCCGTCTGCCTTCAGGCCCTTGATCACCAACCCGGAGCCGCAGCTGTCGTTCAGCTTGGCCATGGTCGGCAGGTCGCCCAAGTCCTTGTAGCTACCGGTCTTTGCCACGTCGGCAAGGTCGGCCGACTTGACGTAGCCCGACAGGTCCGGCCCCCCCTGCAAGTCGCTGTAGTTGCCCGAAGTCGCCACCGTGGCCAGATCCGCCGTCTTGGCGTACGGAGCCAGCAGCTGCGCGTCCAGCTGCCCAGCGCCGATGCAGCCTGAGCACTCCAGCGCCTCGGCCGCCGCTGCGCGCAGGGCGAACAGGGTCGAAGCAACCGGGCGCCGCGGAAGCTCAGGATCCGCGCCGACTTGCACGGCCAGAAAGCCGCCGCCCCCCAACGTCGCCAGCAGTGCCTGTCCCAGCGCCGTCTTGCTGCCCAGCGCGTGCGTGAACTGGCCGTTCTTGACGGTCAGCGTCACCGGCCCCTCAGACCACAGGGCAACGCCGCCGACGGCCGCCTTGTAGAGCGAGAACGTCATCCCGTAGTCGCCATCGGCGGCAGGTCCGCCACCCGACGAGGTCAGCAGACCCTCGACCTGCACGGTGCCGGGGACAGCGGCCAGCGCGGGCGCAGAGAGCAGCAGCAGAGCGACCGCGAACACGAACATCAGGCGAAGTCGGCGCGTGGACAGCATGGGAACCTCAGAATCAGGAAGGAGTTGTGGGGCCAGACCCAGCGCGATCCTACCGGATTTCTGCGACCGGAACACGCGCGAAATGCAGTGCCCAACGCCGGGATCAGTAGCCGAGGCTCACGAACTGCGAGGTCTGGAACCGCACCTCAACGCACCCGTCCGGTGTCTGTGCGGCGGCAAAGCGCACGTGCGCGATGCCCTGAAACTCAAGCCCCGTCGACACGGCCAGCGGGGTCAGCATCGGGCCGTCGACATGCAGCAGCCCAGCCGAGGCAGGCACAGCGCACTCGGTAAACGTCGCTCCGCCCGCGTGGTGGTTGATCGGGATGTGCGTGAAGACCGTGCCTCCCTGTGCCGCGGGTGTCCAGGTCACGTCCGCGCCGGTCGGCTTGTCGTAGCTGCCCAGCAGCTTTCCCGCCGCGTCGGCCACCGCTTGCGGGACGGTCGTGTCCACCAGCGTCACCGTGCGCCCTGCCCACTTCACCTGCAGCGAGAACGTCCGCCCGGGCAGCGTCACCGTCCCATACGCGCCACTGCCACTGCCGTTCGAGGCCAGCGTCTGCGATGCCGCCCCTGCCTGCAGCACCAACGTCACGTCCGGCGCTGGCACGGGCAGCGGCTGGCACGAACCGTCCGCGGTGCACATCGAACCTTGGGGACAAGGCGAGCACGGCGGAACCGGCGTTTGCTCGAAGAATTCGCACGATGCGTCGGTGAGTTTGGGCGACTGAGGCATCCGTGGGTCCACGCGGTCGGTGAGGACGGCCGAGGCATCCAGCGGCGCCGCTCCGTCCCCTTGCGCGTACACCGTGACGAGACCGATTCGACTGCCTGGCGTGCAGCGCGCCCCGGGAATTGCGGCAAAGACGGCAGGTTGCGTGGTGTCCGGGACGGGTGCGTCGTGCGCGGCGTCCTCGGCCGGGGCAGCATCGGCATCGGCTGCAACATCGGCATCGACCGCGACATCGGTGTCGACGGCAGCATCGACGGTGTCAGCGGCGTCTTCTGAGCAAGCCAACGGTGTTGCGGTCAAACGCAGGGCCATCCAGCAGAGGCAGGTCCGGTTCATCCTGGGTCCTTGGGCAAGGGTCGGTTCCGCGTCAGGCGGGTTTCGAGGCAGGCTACGCCGCTTGAAAGGGTGCCGCAACGGCCGTCGCGCCGCCCCCGCTGGACAATCCCCTGCCCGGTCGCCATCCTGCCGCGCCATGACGCTGCCCGCCCCCGAAGTCCTGTTCCCCCGCGCCGACCCCGACGGCGCACGCGCGTTCAAGCTCGACCTGAAGCTCGGTTTCCGCTGCAACAACAAGTGCCAATTCTGCGTGCAGGGTGACAAGCGCGACCACGTGCGCGACCTGACGACGGCCGAGGCCATCGAGCGACTGCAACAGGCGCGGGCGACCTGCGACGGCGTGCTGCTGACGGGTGGCGAGATTACGATTCGCGAGGACGTGCCCGAGATCATCCGCGCGGCCAAGTCCTTGGGCTATCAACTGATTCAGGTGCAGACCAACGGGCGGCGGCTGGCGTACCCGAAATACTGCGAGGCGCTGGTCGAGGCGGGTGCCACTGAGTTCAACCCCTCGCTGCACGGCCACACGCCCGAGCTGCACGACCAGCTGGTGGGCGCGGCAGGGGCCTTCCGTCAGTGCGTTCAGGGCATGCGCAACCTGCAGCGGCTCAAGCAGAAAGTGCTGTCTCAAACCGTCATCACGCGGTCCAACGTCGCCTACCTGCTGCCGACCGCGCGCCTGCTGGTCTCGTTGGGGGTGCATCAGGTTCAGTTCGCCTTCGTGCACGCCTTGGGGTCGGCCGAAAAGAACTGGGACGAGACCGTGCCGCGCTATCCCGACGTGGCGAAAGCGCTGGGACCTGCGCTGGATTTTGTGCGCACTGCCGGCCGCCAGACCATCACCGAGGCCGTGCCGTTCTGCTTCCTGCACGGCCGAGAGTGGGCCGCCATCGAACCCGCCCTGCCCGACACCACCGTGCTGGACGGCGACGTGACCATCGGTGACTACGAGCGCTACCGCCGTGAAGAGGGCAAACGCCACGGACCTCCTTGCCAATCCTGCACTTGGCAACTGCGCTGTGAGGGGCCGTGGAAGGAATACCCGCAGAAATACGGCTGGGACGAGTTCGTGCCGCGCATGGACGTGCTGCCGGACGCGCGCCGTTGATGCCCGTCACACCAGACGCCTAGCGCGGAACTCCGTCGCGCTCGTTCTCGAGCTGCTGGCGGGCCTCGTCCATGACCATGACCACGACGAGGGGGTCGGGAGCTAGCTGGCCTGCCCCCAACGCACGCTGACGTGCGATGGCCAAAGCACGCCGGTTGACATCCGCCTCGCGGATGGGGGCGCCGGCCGGGTGCCGGACCGTTCCGGTCTGGCTGTCGCGGGCTTGCTCGTTGGCGGCGTTGGCCTCTTGCTGACGACCCGCATCGACCTGGCGCCGCGAGCCAAGGCGCTGGCGGGCAGCGCGCACCCGCGGCGTGGACTGATTGAGGGGCGCGCCTTGGGCTTCCTGACTTCAGCTGCGCGCGGTGCTCTTCCCCACACCGACGCTGCTCGATTCCGCCAGCCACAGTGCGCGGGCAAGTGGCAGAACCGACTGCCGTTCATTGTGGGAGACGGACAGAGCACCTGTCAAAG
>JBMOIG010000063.1:0-26747 GCA_049317445.1 Myxococcota bacterium
GCCAAGCTTCTTGGGACTCGTTCCCCCCCGAGGCCCCCCATGCATGTCTCTCGCCCTTGGCTTTCCCATCATCCCGTGGGTATCCGACACGAGGTCGAGCCTGTGCTCGCGGACAACGTGGCGGATCTGGCCAGCCGCTCCGCGCTGACCCACGGCCATGCGACTGCCTTTACCACCGTGCTGCCCAACGGCTTTTCGGGGGCGTTGTCGTTCGCGGATCTGGACCTTCACGCCACGTCGTTTGCGCGCTGGCTGGTCGTTCAGGGCGTGCAGCCGGGCGACCGTGTGGCTTTGGTGATGCCGAACATCCTGGCGTATCCGATTGCTGCGATAGGGACGCTGCGGGCGGGCGCCATCATCGTGAACGTGAACCCGCTGTACACGGAGCGGGAAATGCGTCTGCAGATCGAGGACTCTGGCGCAACGGTCGCCATCGTCGTGCAGCAGCTGGCCGACCGCTTGGCTGCTGCCGCACAAGGAACGGCGGTGCGCATGGTGGTCGCCGCGTCAGTGGCCGACCTGTTCCCTCTGCTGCAGCGGTGGGTTGTTCAAGCCAAGCTGGCGCTGACACCGCCGAGGGTCCAGACGAAATTCCTGCCACTTGTCGAAGTGTTGGCGCAGGGCGCGCGCTCTGCCGTTCCGCTGCCGCAGGTAAGCTCCGATGCGGTCGCGCTGCTTCAGTACACCGGCGGAACGACGGGCACGGCCAAGGGGGCTGAACTAACACATCGCAATTTGCTGGCCAACCTTGCACAGGTGAAGGAGATCGTGGCGCCATGCCTGACTCCTGGACACGAGGCGGAGCTGGTCGTACTGCCGCTGTACCACGTCTTTGCGTTCACCCTCGGGATGCTGCTGCCGCTGCACATGGGCTATCACGGCGTGCTGGTGCCGCTACCTCGCCCGGTCCGCAACCTTCGCGCCGCCATCGACAAGTACCCGCCCACCTTCGCGATTGCGGTGACGACGCTGCTGAACGGCCTGCTGGGCGAGAAGTGGTTCACCGACCATCCGCCCAAGACGCTGCGTGCGGTCTACGCAGGCGGTACGGCGGTGCCGGACGCCACGCGCGAGGCCTTCGAGCGTGCCACCGGAGCGCTGGTCATCGAGGGTTTCGGTCTCAGCGAGGCGAGTCCGTTGGTGACCTACAACCCCGCGGTGCGCAACGGGGATCGCGTCGTTCGGACGCTGGATCGCGCGGGAGGCGTGGGACTGCCGCTGCCCTCGACCGACGTGCGCATCGTCGACGACGGTGGGCAGGACGCGGCGATGGGAGCGCCGGGAGAGGTCCTGATCCGCGGCCCCCAAGTGATGCGCGGCTACTGGCAGCGCCCGGACGACACCGCGGCGACCTTGGCGGACGGCTGGTTGCACACGGGGGACATCGGGACGTTGGACGAGGTCGGCTACCTGCGCATCGTCGACCGCAAGAAGGACATGATCCTCGTCAGTGGCTTCAACGTGTACCCGGTCGAGGTCGAGGCCTGTCTGGCCACCCACGCGGCCGTCGCGGAAGTGGCCGTGATCGGCGTGCCGGACACCGCAACGGGCGAGGCGGTGCGAGCCTTCGTAGTGGTCAGGGAGGGCGCTGGGACGTCGCAGGACGAGCTGCGCGCGCATTGCCGCGAGGTGCTGGCGGCTTACAAGGTGCCGCGCGTGGTGACGCTGGTGGACGCCCTGCCGAAGAATCCGCTGGGGAAGGTGCTGCGGCGCGAGCTGCGCGTCATCGCAAGCGCCTGATCGGGCTCACCAGTACTCTTTGCCATGGCAGGCGGGGTCGCAGCTTTTGGCGGCCGAGTTCCAAGTGCCGCCCTTCTCCAGGCTGACGTCCTTGGTGCCGTCCTGGTGCTTGTCGGGTGCCAAATTCTTCGTTCCGTTCGCGTCGACCAGACCGAAGTGGCAGGCGGTGCACTTCAAGTACTTGTGCTTCTTGAAGACTGTCGGGTGGTGGCCGTTGGAGGGCGGGATCGTGTGGCACGAGCCGCAGACGGGCTCTTGCGTCGTGTCGGTGGTGTCGGTCTCGATGGTGGCATCCGTTCCAGGATTGGTCGCATCGGTCTCGACGGTGGTGTCGGTGCCCGTGGTGTCCGTGGCTGTGTCGCCCGCGGTATCCCCAAGGGTGGAGTCACCGACCGTCTGATCGGAGTCGGCGAGGGTGGCGGGGGACAAGGTCCCGGTCGAGGACTCGCACGCGGCAAGGGCGGCGGCCATCAGGGTCAGCAGGGTGACGATCTTCAAGGGAACTCCTTGCATGGGGCTACGGGGGAGGGGGGGCTCGCTCGCTTCAGGCTGCTTCCTGCAACCGCAGGCCCAGCTCGTCCCAGACTTCGACCAGCGACTCGACCAGATCGTTCTGCATCGCATCATCGTGCAGCGGGCCGGGCGTAAAGCGCAGCCGCTCGGTGCCGACCGGAACTGTTGGGTAGTTGATCGGCTGGACGTAATGTCCTCGATCCAGCAGCAGATCACTTGCAAGCTTGCATAGCTTCGCATCGCCAACCATGACGGGGACGATGTGGCTGGCGGCATCCAGGAACGGAATTCCCGCCGCGGCCAGCTTGTTGCGCAGCGCTTGGGCGCGCTCTTGATGCTGGTCTCGCAGCTCGGGGTGCAGCTTGAGGTAGCGGATGCTGGCCAGCGCGCCCGCCGCCGCCGCCGGGGGCATGGACGACGAGAAGATGAAGCCCGCGCCGTACGAGCGCACGAAGTCGCACAGGGCCGTCGAACCCGCGATGTAGCCGCCGATGACGCCGATGGCCTTGGCAAGTGTGCCCTGGATCACGTCCAGCCGCGCTGACTGCCCGTCGCGTTCTGACACGCCGCCACCGCGCGCGCCGTACATGCCGACGGCGTGCACCTCGTCGATGTACGTCAAGGCGTTGTACTTCTTGGCCACATCGACCAGATCCGCAATCGGCGCGATGTCGCCGTCCATCGAATAGACCGACTCGAAGGCCACCAGCTTGGGCAGGTGCGGGTCGGTGCGCGCCAGATGCCGCTCCAAATCTGCGGGATCATTGTGCTTGAAGACGACGCGGGCACTTCGCGAGTGGCGCATCCCCTCGATCATCGAGTTGTGGTTCTCGCTGTCCGAGTAGACGACGCAACCGGGGATGCGCGCCGCGAGCGTCGACAGCGCCGTCATGTTCGCAGTGTAGCCAGCCGTAAAGAGCAGGGCGGCCGGCTTGTGGTGCAGGTCGGCCAGCTCCTGCTCGAGCTGCACGTGGTAGTGGTTGGTTCCGCTGATGTTTCGCGTGCCGCCCGCGCCTGCGCCGCACTCGTCGATGGCGCGGTGCATGGCTTCGAGCACCACGGGGTGCTGGCCCATGCCGAGATAGTCGTTCGAGCACCAGACCACGATCTCAGACGCGTGGCCGTCGCGGCGCAACGTCGCGTGCGGAAAGCGTCCCGCGTGGCGTTCGAGGTTGGCGAACACGCGGTAGCGGCCCTCGCGGGTCAGGTCGCTGATCCGGTCGCGGAAAAAGTTCTCGTAGTCCATGCAGATCCCCTGAAACCAAGCCCGCACGGCTCGAGACCTTCCGATGCCGGGATGGGCGCATGGTAAGGACCGGGCGCACGGACTCAAGGGGCAAATGGGGGGCTGTGACAGTCGTATGACAGAGTGGGTCGTTTGGGTCCGCTATTCGCTGACGTTGTCGGTGCGCACCAGCTTCCACTCGCCGCCCCGCACGTTGCCGCCCGAGAACACGAACCAGGCGGCCCACGTCTTGCCGTGCGAGTGGCCGATCGAATACCAGACGAGCGAGGGGTCGTCGTCGCCATCGGACGCGTCGTGGCGGAGCGGCCGTCCGGTCGCCAGGTGCTTGCGCACCTGCTTGTTGAACAGGCGCTTGAAGTACTTGCGGAATTGCGCCTCGGTGACCTCCGGCTCCAGCGGTCCCTCTCGCTTCTCCGCCTTGGCGATCACGCCGGCCATCTCGTACGACATCAGCGGAAACGCGGTCAGCTTGACGACCCGATCGACGTCGCCGTCGAGGACGGCCCCGACGAACGCGAGCTGGAACGCCCGGAAGCCGTCGGCGTGCGTCTCGGCATCGCCACCGGGCGGATCGTGGACCTTGGCGCCGGCCCAGCAGGTGGCAGGCAGGGCAACGGCTAGCAGGACGGTCAGGACGGCGGCGCGGACGGTCATGGGCGAACTCCGGTGGCGGCAGGGAAGGCCGTAAACGTACGCAGCAACGCCGTTGTGCACAAGGAATTGCCGACGGTGGGGGATTGCGTGGCGCGGTTTTCGCTTCTGCCGCGCGTCCCGTATGCTCTGCAACCATGCCGCCCGCCCTTCCTCCTCTGCCGATCGACCTCTACCTCGCCGACGTCCGCGAGTTCCTTCGCGTGCATAACTGCTTGGTGCTGCAGGCCGAACCCGGCGCGGGCAAGACCACTCGCGTTCCCCCCGCGCTGCTTGCCGAGGTCACGGGCGAGGTCTGGGTGGTCGAGCCGCGCCGCGTGGCCGCCCTGCTGGCTGCCCGTCGCGTGGCGTTCGAGCTGGGCGAGACCCCAGGCCAGACGGTGGGTTACTCGGTGCGCTTCGACGAAGTGTCCGGCCCCTCGACCCGCCTGCGTTTCGTGACCGACGGCGTGTTTCTGCGGCGGCTCCTGGAGGACCCGACCCTGCGCGGCATCGGCGCGGTGGTGCTGGACGAGCTGCACGAGCGGCGGCTGTCCACCGACCTCGCGCTGGCCCTGCTGCGTCGCCTGATTCTGGGCACGCCTGCCAGCCGCGCCTTGCGCCCGGATCTGCGTCTGGTCGCGATGTCGGCCACGTTGGACGCCGACGCAGTGTCCCGATACCTGAATCAGGCCAGGGTCTTGCGCGTTCCGGGTCGTCAGTTTCCGGTGGCTGTCGATCACGCGGTTACGTTGGACTCGCGGCTGCTGGAGGACCAGGTCGCCTCGACGGTGCGCCGCCTGTTGGACGAGGGGTTGGCGGGCGACGTGCTGGTGTTCCTGCCGGGTGCCGGCGAGATCCGCAGGTGCGAACAGGCGTTGCGCGCACTGGCCGACCGGCACGAGCTGGACGTTCGCCCGCTGCACGGCAGCCTGCCGCTCGACGAGCAAGAGCGCGCGATGGTCCAGGGGCAGCGGCGCAAGATCGTGCTGGCGACGAACGTGGCCGAGACTTCGGTGACACTGCCGGGTGTGGTGGCCGTGGTCGACACGGGGCTGGCGCGGGTCGCGGGGTTTGCCGGGTGGTCGGGCCTGCCGATCCTGCAATTG
Organism: Myxococcota bacterium; assembly: GCA_049317445.1. Classification (GTDB taxonomy): domain Bacteria; phylum Myxococcota_A; class UBA9042; order UBA9042; family UBA9042; genus CAJBNH01. The sequence goes on from JBMOIG010000063.1 coordinate 5,239, forward strand.
AACAAGATTTCCAAGGCGTCGGCGACGCAGCGGGCCGGCCGGGCAGGGCGCGTGGGGCCTGGGCGGTGCCTGCGGCTGTACACGGCGTTCGACCACGATGCGCGTCCGGATGCCGAACGGCCTGAGGTCACCCGCAGCGACCTGTCGGACGTGGCGCTGCAGCTCGCGGCGATGGGTTTGCCGATCCGCAGTCTGGACGCGGACTTCTGGCTGGACCCACCGCCCGACCCGGCCGCGACCAACGCCCATGAGCTGTTGGGGCTGCTGGGGGCGACCGATGCCGGCGGCCGGGTCACGCCGCTGGGTGGGCGGATGCTGCGGCTGCCGTTGCCGCCGCGGCTGGCTCGGCTGGTCGTGGGTGCGGTCGACACGGGTGTGGGCGACGACGGGTGCGCGGTGGCGGCCCTGCTGTCCGAGCGCGAGATCCGCTTGCCGACCCAAGACTTGCAGCGCGTGGCGGGGCACGGGCGGTCGGACGTGCTTGCGCTGCTGGAGCTGTACCGCAAGGCCGAGGCTGCTGGTGGGCGAGGGGCGCGCGACCTCGGCCTCGAACCGGTGGCCCTGCGGCAGGTGCAGCGGGTCGAGCGGCAGCTGACCGGGCTGGTGCGGGCTTGGGCAAGGCAGGCGCCGCCGCGACCGGTCAACCCAGAGGACGCCCTCGATGTGGCCTTGCTGCAAGCGTTTCCCGACCGGTTGGCGCGGCGGCGGACGGCACGCGGACCAGAGCTGGAGCTGTCGGGCGGCACCGCGGTGAAGCTCGCCCCGACCTCCCAAGTCACCGAACCAGAGCTGCTGTTGGTCATCGATGCCGAGGAGCGTCGCGACGGCCGCGGCTTGACGACGTGGGTGCGACTGGCCAGCGGGCTCGACGCGAGTCAGGTGCTGGACGTGTTCGCGGACCGGGTCGAAGCGGTCGCCGAGTTCACGTGGAACCCGTCGAATCAACGGGTGATCGCGTCAGAGCGGCTGGTGTTTGCCGGCATCACGCTGGACGCCGCGGTTCGCCCCGCGCGCCCTTGTCCCCAAGCCACCGCTGTGCTGCGTGAGGCGGCGACGAGTGCGGGACCGACGCCGTTTGCCGATGCAGAGGCTCTGGTCCGCCTGTGCGCCCGAGTGTCCTTTGCCCGCAGCGACGGTGGCCTGCCAATGCTGCCGAATCTGGACGACGCCGCGGTGCAGGCGGTGCTTCTGGACCTGTGTGAAGACCGTTGCTCGTTCAAGGACTTGCGTGAAGCCGACCTGCTGGGCGCACTGCGGACGCGCGTGGCTGCGGTCGCTCCTGGGATGCTGCAACGATTGGACGAGGCGGCACCCGAGACCGTCACGCTGCCCGGCGGTCGGCGCTCCCGCGTGCAGTACGTCGTCGGGCAGACTCCGTGGATCTCCTCGCGATTGCAGGACTTCTTCGGCATGGCCCAGGGACCGCATGTCGCGCAGGGGCGGGTGCCGTTGGTGGTGCACCTGCTGGCCCCCAACCAGTGTCCGGTGCAGGTGACGACGGATCTGGCGGGCTTCTGGCTGCGACACTACCCGGCGCTGCGCAAGGAGTTGGGGCGTCGCTATCCCCGCCACGCTTGGCCGGAAGACCCGATCCGCGCCGAGCCGCCGTCCGCCGTCAATCGGCCGAAGACACGAGACCCTGGCGGACCGCGAGCCGGGTAAGCTCGGCCACCGAGTGCAACCCCAGCTTTTCCATCAAGTTGCGCCGGTGTCCGTCCACCGTCTTGCCCGACAGACCAAGCGAAAGCGCGATGGACTTCGTGTTCATGCCCAACGCGATGCAGCGCAGGATCTCGCGTTCGCGGGGGGTGAGGGTGTGCGTCGAGTCGCCCGCTGTTCCCGGGTTGCGCAGCGCACCGACGACGACCGAGGCAAGCGTAGGGCTCAAGTAGTGCTGACCCGCGCAGACGGTGTGAATGGCGGTCGACACCTCCAGAAAGGCTCCCTCTTTCAGGATGTAGGCCACCGCGCCAGCGCGCAGCATCTGGGTCACGTGGGTCTGGTCGGCGTGCATCGATAGGCCGATGACCTTGACGCTGGGAAGGGCCTCGACCAGCGCCCGCGTGGCCGCAATGCCGTCCACCGAAGGCATCGAGACATCCATCAGGACCACGTCGGGCCGGCACTTCAGCGCGACCGCAACGGCCGACTCGCCGTCGCGGGCCTCTCCCACCACCGTGACACCGGGGTCGCGGGCGAGCAGGAGCTTCAGCCCCTCTCGCATCACCTCGTGGTCGTCGGCCAACAGCACGCGAATCATGGCCGTCCTCGGGGTCAGGTTGGCTTCTTGGAGTAGAGCAGCTGGGTTTGCCCGAACCGTTTCGGCATCACCGGGGCTGCCTTGGAATTGTCGTCTTCCGGGCTGGGCAGGGCGACGCACCAAACGCCCGACCGGTCAGGCGTCGCGCCGGCCGTCACCTGATACAGGCGCCCCTCGACCCGCACCTCGCGGTACTGCGGGCTTCCCTCAAGGGCCTCGCGCATCAGGTCCTGAAAGGCCGGCATCTGGCGAAACGGCGTCCATGCCCCCGACTCTGGCTTGCCTTCCTGCGCGAGCCCCAGCGTCGCCAGATGCAGACCGGAGGCCACGCGGCCGTCAGAATTGCGCTGCACTGAGACGCGGATGTCCGGCAGGCGGTCGTAGGCCCCCGACGCACCTGAGTTTTCTCCCGGTGCCCGGCGGCGTCGCGCCACCGTCAGGACATAGCCCGGTCCGGAATTCAGGAACGACGCCGTGGCCTCCAGAGGGGCTTGAGCGTTGCGGCCGTGGCCCTCCCACGCGACGAAGTGCCGATCCGGTTGCTGGCGGACCCACGCAAAGTAAGTGTCCCACTCGGCCGCGTTTGCGAACCGCGCGTCCACTTCATAGGCAAAGGAACGCAACAATTGCTCAGGGTTACGCCCGACCAGCGCGGCGGCAGGGCGATTGGCGAACACATAGCGGCCGTGCTGATCGACGACAGTGACGGCTCCGGCAAACTCTGAGCTGGTTGGCCCAACCTGTGCGGTCGCTCTTGCCCGTTGCTCTGAGGTCGACGCAGGCGCGAAGACGGGTTTCTGGAACCTGTCGGTCGTCATTCGCTGGCTCCCGCAACAGTCCAAGTCCGCTCAAATTCGCCCTCGAGACCGGCGAACGCATCGACCAGAACGGGGTCGAACAGCGTCCCCCTTCCCTCGTGGATGGTGGCGGCTGCCTCCTCGTGCGGCAAGGGCCGCTTGTAGGGGCGCTCGGACCTTGCCACGTCGTAGGCGTGCACCAGCGCCACGATGCGCGCGGGCAGGGGCGTCAGGGCGCCCAGCAGGCCGTCCGGATACCCGCTGCCGTCCCAGTGCTCATGATGCGACCGCGCGATCTGCGCGCCGACCTTCAGCATGGCATTGTTCGGATAGCTTCGCAGCACGGTCTGCAACGTGTCGTAGCCAAACGTGGTGTGCGCCCGGGCAATCTCCAGCTCGTCTGGCTCCAAAGGCCCGGGCTTGGCCAGGATCGCATCCGGAATGCTGACCTTGCCGATGTCGTGCAGGGCAGAGGCCATCCGAATCAGCTCAGCGAACTCTGCGGGACTCTCGCGGACGACTGCCTGCGTGGCGACCTTCCAGGCCAGCACTTCCGACAACGCGCGCACACGGTCGATATGTTGGGCACTACCGCGGTCGCGACTCTCAGATAGCTTGGAAAGCGCAATGATGGTGGCTACTTGGGAATCCGTCAGCTCCCGGACCTGATCCACCAGCATGCCCGACAGCCGCTTGTGCTGGTCCTGCAGGCGATGGCGCAGACGAATCAGCTCCATCTGGGTGGCGACTCGCCCCAGCACCTCCGGGATCACGAACGGCTTGGTCACGTAGTCGCGGGCACCATCGCGGAACGACCGGCCCAGCAGGTCGGGGTCGTCGGCGGCGTGCATCAACAGGACCGGAATGTCTCTCAGCTCTCGCAAGGCCTGCATCCGCGCCGTCACGGCCGCGCCATCCAGCCCAGGCATGTGCGCGTCCAGCAGAACGAGATCGGGCACCTCTGACGCCATCATGTACAGCGCGGTCTGGCCGTTCAGCGCGGCCCGCACCCGATAGCCTCTCGCCGACAGCTCGCGCGCCAGGATGTGGAGGTTGCCGACCGTGTCATCGACCACCAGCACCGATCCTAGCCCGGGGCCGGTCAGCTCGGTCTCCGGGGGGTCTGCGTCGTAAGAACTGGGGTAGTAGGAAAGGCTGTCCTGCAAGTTCGATTCCGTGCCAAGCTGGTGGGCGTGTGTGCGGGCGGGGGGGAAGCCTGCGGTTCGGTCAGGGCAACCTGCCGAAACGCCCGTATGTTAGGAGGGCCTATCGGGCCATGGCAACCGAGCCGATTGCTTGGATCGACCAAGTCGATAGCTTGGATTGCGCCGCGCCGAGGCTGCGCGTAACGTCCGCGCCCGCTGGCGACGCTGACGGCGCACAAGGAACCACCGCCCATGTCTTCAAGTGCTCTGGACGTCTTGGGTTTCGTGGCCGGCGTGCTGACCACCGCCGCCTTCGTGCCGCAGGTCTGGCGCGTGTGGAAGACCCGGTCGACCACCGACATCTCGCTGGCGACGTTCCTGATGTTCAGCGTGGGCGTGGCCCTGTGGCTGGCTTACGGGATCCTGGCCAACGCCCCGCCCGTCACGGCGGCCAATGCCGTCACGCTGGTGCTGGCGTTGGTGATCCTGGGCTTCAAGCTGCGCTACGGCTGACGTCGCTACTTGCCGTAGAGCTTCAGGTCGTCCACGAACACGCCGGGATAGGCGTTGTACAGTCCGTCACCCGTTGAGAACCGCCAGCGAAGCTTGAACTTCTTGCCAGCGAAGTAGCTGAGATCGTGCTGGATCTTCACCCACTTCTCTCGCACATCGACGGGTACCAGCAGCGTTCGGGTGCCCGTCGTGTTGCACAGCGCCGGCGCGATGCCGCACGTCGGTGTGGCGCCGCAACAGCCCTGAAAGTCGTCGGTCGAGGTCTGCAGCCAGATGCGGTCGAAATCCACGAAGCCTGCGTTCTCGGTGTGCTGGTAGACCCAGAATTGCGCTGTGACTTGCGAAAGGCCCGTCGCGTCAAGCGCCTGCGTCCACGTCGCCAGGCCTGCGTTTGGCTCGCTGGCTGCAGCGTAGTCCACCCCGTTGTTGTAGTTCAGCGTGCACTTCCCGGTAACCGGCGGCACCGAACCCGGAGAGCCGTCTACTGCCCACACGACCGGCGGCGAGGAATTCTGCGAGACCCACGCTGCGTCGTCGCAAGCGAAGTCGTCGGAGCCCAGCACCTTGCCGCAGAACGTCGTGCCACTGCACTTCACGTCCTGGCAGTCCGTGGCGCCGTCCTGATCGTTGTCCACCTTGTCGTCGCAGATCTCGGGGCAGGTCGGGTGGCCCTTGCACGCGGGGTCGGCGCAGTCGGCCAAGCCGTTGCCGTTATTGTCCGCGCCGTCGCCGCACACTTCGCCGCCGGTGCTGGTCGAGACGAACAGGTCATCGACGTACCAACCCACGCCCGTGTTGTAGGTGCTGCTGGTGGCCCCGCCCTGCACGATTTGGAACTTCAGGTAGACCAGCTTGCCCGCCGCGGCCGGCACCGTCAGCGTCACCTGGGTCCACTTCTTCTGCTCGTTTGCCGTCGAGGTCAGTTGGTGCGACGACAGTAGCGTGTTGGCCTTGGCATCCCAGACGGTCACCTGCGGCTTGTCGTTGGTGGTCTCAAACGTGTCCAGGTCCAGGTACTGATCGAACGTCACCACCGGCATGCCCGGTGCAGCGGACAAGTCGATGGTCGGTGACTGCGCGGCGCCCGTCGGCATCTGGCAGTTCACGCCGGTGGTCGTGTCGCAGTAGTCCTTGCCGTCATTGAAGTTCAGGCTGCACTGGTAGGTGGCCTGGCTGGGCACCACCGGCAGCATGTCCACGCCCCAGACGACCGCCCGATTCGCAGGCTTGTCCAGCGTCCAGCCGGCACCGTTGTTGGCACACGCAAAACTCTCGGCGAAGACCGAGCATCCGTTGGCCGGCTGGCACACGCCCACTTGGCACGAGCTCTTGAAGGTGCACGCCCAGGCGTCGTCGCAGGGGCTGTTGTCCACGACCGCCGCGTATTCACACTTGCCATTCAGTGGGTTGCAAGAGTCGTTGGTGCACGGGTTCTTGTCGTTACAGTCAGTCTTGGTCCCGGCGATGCACTTGCCCTGCACGCATTGGTCGGCTCCCGTGCACGGGTCTGCCTCGCACTTGGCCGTGTTCGACAGGAATTCGCACTGTCCCGATGCAGGGTTGCAGCCGTCATCGGTGCAGACGTTGCCGTCGTCGCACGTCACGGCCAGTTTGCCCGCGCACTTGCCGCCTGCGCACGCGTCACTGTTGGTGCACGCGTTGCTGTCGTCGCAGCCCGTCGTGTTGTTTGCGAACACGCACTTGCCGGTCGCAGGGTCGCAGCTGTCCGTGGTGCAGGGGTTCTGGTCGTCGCAGGTCGGGGCTCCCGGACCTGCCTGGCAGCCGCCCGCTTTGCACGTGTCGCCCAACGTGCAAGGGTTGCCGTCTTCGCACGGCCCCACCTTGCCCAGCCACGAGCAGGCGCCGGTCTTGGTGTCGCACTGGTCCACAGTGCAGTCCTTGCCGTCGGCGCAGGTCTCGACGGTGCCGCCGGTGCACTTGCCGCCCAGGCATGCCTCTTTCGTCGTGCAGGCGTTGCCGTCGTTGCAAGCGGCTGTCGTGTTGGTGTGCACGCAGCCGACCGACGGGTCGCAAGTGTCCGTGGTGCAGCCGTTTTGGTCGTCGCAGCCGATAGAGGGATCGACCGGAGCGCCCGACTTGCACTTGCCACCGCTGCAGGCGTCGCCGGCTGTGCAGGCGTTGCCGTCGTTGCACGGCAGCGTGTTGCCGGTCCACATGCAGCCTTGCTTCGGGTCGCAGGCGTCGGTGGTGCAGGGGTTGCCGTCACCGCAGTCGGTCTTGGCTCCGGGCGCGCAGGTGCCGACCTTGCACGTGGGCATGGCGTTGCATGCGTCGGACTGGCCGCAAGCCGCGCCTTCTGCCACGTTGGCCGTCACGCACCCGTTCTTGGCATCGCAAGTGTCCGTTGTGCAAGGGTTGCCGTCGTTGCAGGTCTTTTGGGCGATGCTGACGCACTTGCTGGCCTGGCACTGGCCGGTCTGGCACACGGTCCCCAAGTCGCACGGGTCGTTGTTCGGGGTGGCCACGCAGCCGGTTTTGGCGTCGCAAGTGTCCGACGTGCAGGGGTTGGCGTCGTCGCAGACCTTGGCTGCTCCCGTGCACTTGCCCTGGCTGCACGCGTCGCCGGTCGTGCACACGCTGCCGTCGTCGCAGGCGCCCGCGATGGCCGTGTGGGTGCAGCCGGTCTTGGCGTCGCAGCCGTCGGCGGTGCAGGGATTGTTGTCTTCGCAGCCGATCTTGCCGCCGGCGCACACGCCCGCAGCGCACACGTCCGGGTCGGTGCAAGCGTCGCCGTCGTCGCAGGCTCCCAAGTTGAGCTTCTCGAATACGCACGCGCCCGTCTTGGGGTCGCACGAGTCGCTGGTGCACGCGTTCTGGTCGTCGCAGACCTTTGCCGTGCCGCCCGAGCAGACGCCGTCGACACAAGTGCTGCCGCTAAAGCACGCGTCGCCGGTGGTGCAGTCGCCCGTGCGAGGCGTCGCGGTGCAGCCGGTCGCAGGGGCGCACGCGTCGTCGGTGCACGGGTTCTGGTCGTCGCAGGGCAGGGGGACCTTGCCGATGCAGCCGCCGTCCTGACAGAAGTCGCCGGTGGTGCACGCATTGCCGTCGCTGCACTGGCCGCCCACGGGCAGGCCCAGGCAGTTGCCCGTAGTGATGCTGCACGCGTCCATCGTGCACGGGTTGCCGTCGTTGCAAACCTTGTCCAACCCGACGCAAGTGCCGGCGTTGCAGACGTCGTCCAGGGTGCAGGGCTGGCTGTCGTCGCAAGTCGTACCGTTGACTTCGGGCTTGGTCGCGCATTGACCGTCGTTGCCGCAGTAGGCCACCTGGCAGGGCGCCAAAAGGACGGCGAGCGTGCACGCCTCGTCCGAGGTGCAACCGACGTCAGGGGCGTCGGTGACGGCGTCTGTCTGCGTCGCGTCGTCCGAGGTCGTATCGACGGCGTCGGCGGTCTCGGTGGCATCGGCAGCCGTATCCAGCGGTTGCGCGTCGGTCGGATCGATGTCTGTCACCGTGATGTCGGTTGTCGCCGTCGCGTCAGCTCCCAAACCGTCCAAATCGACCGTTCCGTCGGCCGTCAGGTCCTCCGCGATGGTCGTATCGGCGGAAGGTTGGGTCCCGGGGTCTACGACGGCGTCAGTACCGCAACCGACGGTGACCAGAAATGCGAGAACCAGCCCGGCCCTTGGGCGCCGCAGCGTCTGGAAGATGCTGGAAACCATGGTGTTTATCCTGCACAGCAGTGTCGGGGCGTTATGCCGAGGGGGGATTCGGCACGGACGGTCGGCGAACGTAGGGGACCGAAATGGTCCGCTCTTGTACGATGAACATCTCCGTCGAAGCTGTCAACAAGGAATCGAATCCGTTGCCTTCCCGGTTACTTGCCAGATCCAGACAAATACGCTGGCGGTTCAGGTGTCTCGTTTTGGGACGCACGGGACTCCATGAAACAACGCCGGGATTGCGCCGACACCCGCCCCGTGTGCCTTCCAGGGCCATTTTGCGGTGGCCGGGCCGGCGGCGTTGCTGGGTCCGATTTGGCCGGGTGTCATGATCGGACGAACAGCTGCAACAGGCCCCCGTGCGGAATCCCTTGCGGCCAGAAGTGCTTTGCGGCATGACGGCGTCCTTGCGCAAGAGGAGCCGTATGCTTGCGCTGGTCGGTAGAGACCGGCCATCCCCCCAGGAGCGAAGAATCCAATGACCACGACATCACCCACCCAACCCGAAGTCGCGACGGTCCCGCGGCGCAAGCGCAAGTCATGGGCGCCCGTTGCCATTCTTGCCGCTATCGTCGTGATCGGCTTGGCGGTGGTCGGCACCAGCACTTCGGGCGGCGCCGGCATGTACAACTACTCGCTGGAGCAGCTGGCTCAGGTTGGCTCTGATGCGGAAGGGCGCGAGATCAAGGTCGCTGGTCGCGTGGCCAAGGGTTCGGTGCGGGGAGAGCCCGCCAGCACCAGCTTCCGCTTCGATCTGGAGGATCCCGCCGGGCACAAGCTGACCGTCACCTACACGCGGCTGTTGCCGGACCCGTTCGAGGAGGGGCGAGACGCCATCGTCCAGGGCCGGTTGGAAAATGGGGTGCTGAACGCGAGCAGCCTGACGGTCAAGTGCCCCAGCCGCTATGCCGACGCCGAAGGCATGTCTGCGGAACAGCAGAAGAAGTACTACGAGACCGAGTACCAGAAGCACGTGCAGTCGCACCCGGGCGAGGCTCCGGCGGCGGCTCCTGCTCCGACACCAGCGCGCTGACGTACTAGGGAATTCGTTCGCCGCAGCGGTCGACGTCGATGGTCACCGCGCGGTCGTCGGTCGAGGCGTCCACACGCAGCTGCCCGCGCGTCTGCACCGTTGGCATCCCCGGACCCGGGGCGAACCGGCACGTCACCTGGACGGTCTGCACGCCGGGAGGCAGCTGCAGCTCGACCTGAGCCGTGGCTTCCGGCGCCTGACCCGGCTGAAACCACAGCTTCGTTTCCCAGCCAATCTTGCGGGAGTCTGCTGACTCGCTGATGTTCCAAGAGAATTCGGTCAGGTGGCGCAGGCCCAGCGTGCGGCCCTGTTCGCTGGTCTCGACGTGCGTCAGCAGCCAAATCACGGGCACGGTCCGCAGCCGCTGCTGCCACGTCCACCACGCCAAAGCCAGACAGCCAAACAGGCCGACCAGTGCCAAGGCGCGCCGAGTGCGGGTCGACCAAGCCATCTCAGTTCACCATCGAGAAGTCCAAGCCTTCCATGTCGATTTCGGGCTGGTCCACCCGCAGCAGCAGGTCGCCCGCGATGTCCGTCAGGCGTTCCGCGCGCTCGACCGGGTCGGTGAGCTCGAGCAGCCGCTGCCGGTCCATCGGGTCGGTCGCCAGCGCGGCGGCCAGGCGGTTGGTCAGGATGGCGGGCTTGCGGGTGGCCGACAGCACGGTGCCCAGCAACGCACCGTTTTCTCCCAGCTTGACGATCAGCCCGCGCACGCAGCTGACCAGCCGAGTCATCGCGTCGTCCATCCGGTCGGGGTCGGCGGTCTGGTCGTCGCACACGGTCACGCTGGCGGTGCGGTAGGGCACCAGACGGTGCACGGTCGAGATCTGCACGCGCGCCAGACAGTGGACGAAGAGGTTGTACCGCCCGTCCTCCAGACGCTCGTCGTTGACGATCTTGCAGAGCGAGCCGAACTCGTGCACCGGCGGCGAGCCGTAGTAATCCGCCTCCCAGCCGGGCTTGAGACCAACCAGCACCATCAGCCGGTGCGTCGCCAGCGCTTCGGTCGCCATCAGGCGAAAGCGCGGCTCGAAAATGTGCAGGCGCGTCATTGTGTTCGGGAAGATCACGAAATTCGGCAGCGGAAACACCGGCAGCGCTTCGTACGCGGACTCGACGATGGGAATTTCGAGCATGGGACCCCCGGGCGGACAAACCTGTCCCGAATGGGGGATCAGGCACCCGTGCATCTTGGGGGCGGGCGGCGCGCTGGCAAGATTTTCGCAGACGCGGCAGCGCGGTGGCCCTTCTGGCCCGGTGCTCGCTCCGTGCGAACGGCTACGGCTTGGCTGGTGGGACGAACAAGACGGCCTGCCCCTCGACGACGACCGTGCCATCCTGTTTGCGACACGACGTCTCGAACGTGACGATGGGCTTGTCCTCGCGCACGGCAGCCACCTGTACACGCGCCGTGACGGTGTCGCCCAGAAACACGGGGGCCAGAAACTTCAGCGTTTGCGAGATGTAGATCGCGCCGGGTCCCGGCAGCTTCGTTCCCAACACGGCCGAAACGAGGCCCGCTGACAGCATGCCGTGGGCGATGCGCTGGCCGAAGCGCGATTGGGCCGCGTACGCCTCGTCCAGATGCACCGGGTTGGTGTCCCCCGTCACCTTGGCAAATAGGGCGACGTCGTCGGCCGTCCACGTGTTGGTCAGCTCAGCCGACTGGCCGACCAGAAAGCGGGGAGGTTGCGGGGCGTTGGTGGGGGTCTTGTCGGTCATCGGGCCTCCTGCGGTCGTGCGCCCGGGTCGGCGCTTGTCCCCGTCACAGCGACCAGTTGTCGCCCTTGCCCACCGGACCCGGCATCGGCCGGTGCCGCCAAATCTCGACGGTGCGGGCCAAGTGGAACCGCAGCTTGGCGTCCATGAACCCTGCCTCGATGGCGCGGGTGGTGGCGTTGCGGGCGTCGTCGAGCCGCCAGCCCTGGTGCTTGGCCAGTGCCTCCAGCTCGCGGGGCATCGACGTGTCGCACAGCGTGGGCCAACCGGTCGCCACCACGACGAACAGGCCGGCATCCTTCATCTTTCGCATCGGATGGGTGGCCAGCGACTTCGCCGCCCCGGTCAGCACTTGGGCGGTCGGGCACGCCACGATGGGCAAGCGGTGTGCGCGCAGAGGCAGCACAAGCTCCGGGTCCTGCGCCGCGGCCACTGCGCCCACGATCCGCTGGGCACCCAGCTGCAGCGCCTCTGCCACTGCAGCGCGTCCCGAAGCCACCACCACGCGTCCCAAGCCAGCTTCCTTCGCAAGGTCCCATGCTTCGGTCGGAATCGGGCCGGTCTCGCCGACAAGAACGACACCCGCGATGCCCGGCACGCCCTCGACCCGCACGTCACGCAGCATGGCCGCCGTCGCTTCCGGATCGACGTCTTTTCGCAGCTCGACCAGCAGACCCCACGAAAGGAAGGCTTCCTCGCGCTCCTGGGTGGCTTCCATGAGTCCGGCGCTGACGGCCGCCAACACCTCCCAGGCGGCAAGGCTCGTGTGCCCATAGGCGGTCGGATCGACAACAATTTCAGCGTGCAGTACCGCTTCATCGATGAGCCGTCGCCCCATCAGCAAGCCAGCGGTGGTCAGGTCCTCGGCGCTCGTCAGCAGGCCGCGCACCCACGCGCGCGCCGACTCCAGCGCAGCGATGTCGGTGCAGCGAATGCGGTTCGCCAGTGCTTCTGCGTCGCTTCCCTCTGGCAGCCCGCGCAGTGCAGCCAAGTGGGCCAGCCCCTCGACGGGCAGGGCGCCGTCCAGATGGCAGTACAGGTCGACCTTGGGCAGGGTGTCCAGGATTGTGGCCATGCGAAGGGTTCAGTCCTCGTGGTACTGTGCGCGGATCGCCAGGATCTCCGCGATGTTGGCGTCAAACAGGGTGACCAACGCTGGGTCGAAGTGGGTTCCGGCACCGCGATGGATCTCTTCCAGCGACTCCTCGACGGTCCAAGCCCGCTTGTAGGGCCGGTCAGACGTCAAGGCGTCGAACACGTCGCACACGGCTGCAATACGCCCGACCAGCGGGATCCCTTCGCCATGTAGCCTGTACGGATACCCGGTGCCGTCCCAGCGCTCATGATGCGTCAGGGCGATGGTCGCGGCCATCTGGACCAGTGGTGACTTGGAGCCGGACAGCAAGTCGGCGCCGATCGCCGCGTGGGTCTTCATGACCTCCCACTCGTCGGGTTCGAGCTTGCCGGGCTTCAGCAGGACGCGGTCCGGAATGCCGATCTTGCCTACATCGTGCATGGGACTGGCGTGGCGCAGCATGTCGCAGGCTTGGGGGGCCATGCCGACGGCCTCACCCAACACCCCGCAAAGCAAGCCCATTCGGATGATGTGGTTGCCGGTCTCGTTGTCCTTGTACTCGGCGGCGTGACCCAGACGGTGGATGATCTCCATCTGCGTGTCGCGCAGCTCCTGCGTACGGTCGCGAACCTTGGACTCCAGAATCTCGTTCTGTCGCACAATATGCTTGTGGAGCAGCTGCACCTCGATGAGGTTGCGGATGCGCACCACGGTCTCGATCCGGTCGAAGGGCTTGTTCAGGAAGTCGCGCGCTCCGGACTGCAGCGCCTTGTAGCGGACCTCCGGGTCCAGCTCTGCCGTCAGCACCAGAATCGGCACGACCGAGTTGCGTTCGACCTCCCGCAGCTGGTCCATGACCCCGAAGCCGTCGATGTGCGGCATCTGCAGGTCCAGCAGCACCAGGTCGGGCCGGTGTTTCACGTACATCGGCAGGGCTTCGCGGGAGTCGGTCGTCGCCAGAATGTTCGTGTACCCGCTGTCTCGCAGGATCATCCGCAACAGCGTGATGTTGTACGCCTGATCGTCGACGATCAGGACGCAGGCGTTGTGAATGTCCTCATCGCGCACCACGGCCATCGTCCGGGCTCCTGTTTGGGCATCGACACGTTTCGCAAGCAACACTGTCGCCCGTACCGCGCACGGTGGCGAGGGGCCGCCGACAAGTTATCGATTTAGCAGCGCTTCGGTCAGCGCGACGCGTTGTCCCAGGCGGTGACCTCGCGCAGGAACGTGGCGTTCATGTACTCGCTGCGAATGACTTCGGCCATTTCCTCTACATCCCGGTACTGGTCCCAGGACACACGGATGGTCGGGATCCGCCGCGAGACGTCCTGCACGAAGTTCTCGTATTCGTTGTACAGGGCGGTCAGGTACTCCAGCGTGATGCCCGACTCGACGCCGCGGCTGCGTTCGTGGATGCGCTCGAGGCTCTTCTCTGGCTTGACGTCCAGATAGATGATCGCGCTGGGCTTGCACATGAAATTCGACATGTGCTTGAACAGTTGCAGGTACGTCCGGTAGTCGCGGGGGTCCATCAGTCCCGACTCGCTCAGCATCTTGGCGAAGATGGCGTCTTCGTAGATGGTCCGGTCCTGCACCGCGCCGCGGCCCTTCCAGATGATCTCCTGATGCTGCTGGAAGCGTCGATTCAGCAGGTAGATCTGCGTCGCGAACGAGTAGCGGGCCGTGTCGCGGTAGAAGTCCGCGAGGTACTCGTTGTCGTCCACGGGCTCGTAGTACACGTCGAGACCCATGTGGCGTCCCAAGGCGGTGGCGAGCGTCGACTTGCCTGCACCGATCACGCCGGCAATGCCGATGAACATGTCGTCGAGACGGGGGGCGTTCGGGGTCACGGTTGTCCTCCGGAGGTGCCGGGTTCGGTATCGCCGTGGGGGCGGCGAGGTGCGCTCATGGCGCGCTGCCGGTCGTGAATGAGCTCGAGCTGGCGGTCTTCCTCAGGTTCGAAGTGGCGCCGGCACCGGGCCTCGTAGCGGTCGATGGCGCCGAGCTCGACGACGTCCTTGCCGCCCGACAGGCGCTGCGACCGGTTGGCCGGGTCGCCGCACACCGAGCACACCGCCAGCAGCTTCGTCACGTACTCGCCCACCGCCATCAGGCGCGGCATCGGCTCAAACGGCCGTCCCAGATAGTCCTGGTCCAGACCCGCGACGATAACGCGCTTTCCCTGATTGGCCAGACGGTTGCAGACATCGACGATGGTCTCGTCGAAGAACTGCACCTCGTCGATGCCGATGACCGCCGTGAGATCGTGCACTTGCGCCAGGATCTCGTGGGCGTTGTGGACACAGCGCGCGGCGATGCGGAAGTCCGAGTGGCTGACGAGCTCCAGCTCGGCGTAGCGCGTGTCCAGCGCAGGCTTGAACACCTCGACCCGCTGGTGCGCGATGCGAGCCAACCGTAGCCGTCGGATAAGCTCTTCACTCTTGCCGCTGAACATCGACCCGCAGATGACTTCGATGCTGCCTGGGCGGTGGGGAAAGAAGGCCATGTTCCCCTCGATGAGAGCCCGAGCCGAAAGGGACGGACGACTAGATGCCGACGGTGTAGCGAACCGTGTACTTCTTCGACGTGCCAGAGGACTGCGGGAACGTCAGGGCCTTGACCGCCGCCACGACGCACGTGCCGACCGCGGTGTTCGCGTGCTTGCCGATCACCTTGGCCACACCCACGCTGCCGTCGCCGTTGACGTAGAGCGTGACCTTGATGGTGTCCTCGCCCGAGTCGACGTCGCCGTGCAACATGTAGCAGCGCATCACCTTCTGGTTGGCGCGCGCGGCGATTCCGTTGACCTGAGCTTGGTCCAAACCGCCGGTGTTGGCCGTGGGCTCGTCTTCCGCATCGGCAGGCGCGGTCTTCTTCGCCTTGTCCTTTTCCTTGTTCTTCTGCGCAGCCAGGATGCGGTCGATTTCGTCATCGCCACCGGACGCAGCGCTGGCCTTCTTGGCGGCCGCGTCCTCCTTGGCCTTGCGGGCGGCGTCTTCCTTGGCGGCCTTCTTGGCGGCTTCGGCTTCCTTGGCCTTGCGAGCCGCTTCTTCCTTGGCGGCCTTCTTGGCGGCTTCGGCCTCCTTGGCCATGCGGGCGGCGTCTGCCTTGGCGGAGGCCTTGGCGGCGGTGCTCTCCTTCTCCTTGCGGGCCTTCTCGGCCTTGGCGGCTTCGGCCTTCTGCGCGGCTTCGGCCTTTGCAGCCTTGGCCTGACGCGCGGCCTCTTCCTTCTCCGCCTTGGCGGCCTTTTCCTTGTTGCGGGCCAGCAGACGGTCGATCTCGTCGTCGCTGGGCGGCGCGACCACGGGGGCGGTCTTCGGGTTGGCGACCGGCGCGGCGGCCTCGACCGGCTTGACCGGAGCGGCGGCGGGAACCACGCCCTTGGCGCCCACAGGCGGCGGGGGCGGGGTGGCTTGAGCCTGCTGGCCTGCCGGAGCAGGAGCGGCGGCGGGCGCAGGCAGCGCCGGCGTCGGAGCAGCCGCGGCAACTGCCGGTGCGGCGGGGGCGGGCGCGGCGGCGGGCGGGGCAACCGCAGGAGCACCGGGCGCGGCGGCCGCGGCAGCCTGATCCACCGGTGTGACAGGTGTTTCACTGCCGGGGGCGGTGCCTGGCACGGACGCTGCTGCCTGGGCGGCGGCCTGAGCCTGCTGGTCGCCCGCAGGAATTTCAGAAGCTCCTGCGGCAGCGGAAGCGACTTCGTTGGTCTGCGGCGCCGGGGTGCCGGGCGCCGGGGTGCGGACCAGTGCGAAGATCACGCCGCCGACGATGGCCAGCGCGGCAACGCCTCCGCCGATCAGCATCGCGGGGCTCTTGCGCTCTGTCTGGGCCGGGCGAGCGGCAGCAGGCTGTGCACCGGCCGGCGCGCGCGGGGCCACCGTCGCGACGGTGACACCCGAATCGGGCGCAAGCGGCGCCTGACGGCCGGGAGTGGCCACGGCGCCGCGCTTGGCGTCGACGGCCGGGCGAGCTTCTGCCGTGGATCGGGTTTCGGTGGCAGGGCGGGCATCGCGCTTGGGCTCAGGGGCAGGGCGGGCGTCGCGACTGCCGGAGCCGCGGGTCTGGCCGCGAGCGGCAGCGCCGTCGTCGGCCTGCGCTGCCTTGGCGGGGGCCGGCTCGACTGCGGGCGGAACAACCTTGCGCGGCTGGGCGTCCTCGGCCTTGGGCGCGGGGGCGACGAGTGTCTGCACGACCTGTTCGGCGGCCTCGGCAGCGGCGCGGTCTCCCGCGATCGCAACGGTCTGCACGGCGGGTTTGGCTGGCGGCTTCGCAGCGGCAACATCGACCCGGGCTGCCGTTTCGGCGGCGGGGAACTGCGGCGGCACGACCACCAGCGGTGGGGCATCCGCGGCGGCGTCGCTCTGACCGTCGAGCTTGACGAGCAATTCGATCATCGCGGCGGACAGTTCCAGCGTCTGTGCGCGGCGCGGTGAGCGCTTCTCAGTCTTCGGGGCGCCGGCCGCCGCGGCAGCCACCTCCGCCACGATCTCGTCGAACGGGGACACTTCCTTGACGGCGGTCCACGCGGCAAAGCCCTTGCGCCATACCAGATCGTCGGCGTTGAGCCGATGCGCCTGGATGTGATCCGTGACCTCAGCTTCCGTCAGCGGGCCGACCTGCTTGCCTTCGATACCGGCAAACCACACCTGCGCGGGAGCGGCGGTGGCCGCGGTCGATGCAGGAGCCGGCAGGTCGAGGGCGAACGGCAGCGTCGTCCGTCCCGAGTCCTCTTCGGTCTCGACACCGCGCACACGAATCTCCGCACCGCAACGCTTGCAGTTGATGCGGAAAATCCGGTTCTTGCCTTGGATGCGGTCGTCCGGCAGGCGGTAGTTGGCGTTGCAAGCCGGGCACGTGATCTTCATTGTCGAACCCTCTCTGAGGCCCTAGAAACGAAGGCAGGAGTCTACCGTGGCATGGCTGGCGAGGCAACCGCCCCTCAGCGCTGCTCGCAGCGAGTCCAACCCGGCCTTGCACCATCCGGGGCTGCGGATGTTGCCGAACCTGCGGTGTCGCGGCAACCCACGGGCGATTGACACGCCGCCGTTCGGATGATTAGACGAGCGAGCCGGCGTCGCGATTTGAGTTGCGTGTTCCCCCGGCCGTCGAACGTCCCTTCTGGAGGCCGTTGCCATGCTCGTCGGGCTCATCAATCCCTCGGCCGGTGGTGCTCCCGCGGTCGATCTGGCCCACGTGCTCGCGTCGGCCTCGCCCCGCCTGCGCCTGCTTGTGTCGGATCGTCCGGAAGACATCGACGCTCTGGTGACGACCCTGCGCGAGACCTCTGCTGAGCTTATGGTCATCGCGGGGGGCGACGGCACCGTGCTGAACCTGCTGACCCGCTTCGCCGCCGTGGGGGCGCTGGACGCCGTGCCGCCGCTGCTGATTCTACCGGCGGGCAGGCTGAACACGATCGCGTCGGCGCTGGTGGGCAGTCGGCAGCCCGCGAAGCTGGCACAGCGCATTCTTCACGCGTGGATGCGGGGCGTACGTCGGCTGCAGCGAATGCCGGTGTTGCGCGTGAAGGTCGACGGATTGCCGGACCACATCGGTGTGACGTGCAGCTTGGGGGCCGTTGCGCGCCTGCACGCCGACTACCGAAACGGGGTGTTGCGTGGGGCTCCCGGGGTCGTCGAGCTTTTGGGGCGCATGGCGATGCAGAGCCTGCCAAGCGACCGGTTTGCGCCCATTCGCGGTCCGTTCGACCTTCGTCCGGGGCCCATGGAACTGCCCGTCGTCACCGCAGGGCTGCTGAGCCCGCTGCCTGGCTTCTTCGGCGTGTTGCGGCCGTTTCCCGGGGTGAGGTCGGTGGCGTCGGCCGGTTTCTACACGATGCTGTCGTCGCTGGGGTCGATGGCGTCGCAGGCGGCGTTGCTTGCGGTGGCGCGTGGCCACCTGCCTCCAGGACCGCACTGGCAGTTCGGCGAGCAGGAGCACTTTGCCTACCAGAGCGGAGAGCACCGCGATCTCATCGTGTTGGATGGAGAAGAGCTGTCGGTACGGCCCCACGCCAACGTCGAGATCAGCGTCGCTGGGCACTTGCGGGTTCTGGTCTGGCGGGAGATGCCGGCACCCAAGCCTGTCTCACGTTGAGACAACATCGCGCTCAAGTGTCTCATTATGGACACATTGGTGGGCCAATTGGTTCTTGTTTGGGTCATGCCGGTCTGTAACGTCCCTGGGTGAGACGGTCAACCCCATGTTGCCCCACGCCAAAGCCATTCCATTCTCGCGTTTGGCACGCCTCTTGCTGCCGTGCTGCGTCAGGAGTGAGCTGAATCCCTATGACTCGATACCTTCCCCTCCGTCCTGCCATCCAGCTTTCGGCCCTGCCCGTGAGTGTCCCCTGCGTCGCTGTTGACCTGTCTGTCAGGTTTGGGTCCCATCGTTAGGGAGTGGAGCCCCCGACCACCGCAACCGGCGAACCGACAGCGACTCCCCCCGTGCTCTCCTCTCATTCCTCGCTGGCGGCCGTGGCGCAAGCCCGGCCGCCAGATTCGTTTGGGGCCCAGCCGCAAGTGGTCGGTAGCACGCTGGACCGTTGACGTGAGAGGCGCAGCGAGGTATCGAGGCCCGGACTGCGCACGCGCCGCGCGCGACCCCTCTTCCCGCAAACCCGAAGCCCGATTGCCGGCTTCCTACGGACGCGCCCGCCCATGGCCGAAAGCCTGTCCAGAGAGGTGCGGACGATTCGGGCCCAGGCCGAGGCGATGGCCCGTGCCACCGGGCGGCCGGTCGCGTCGGTGCACTATCTGGTGGCCACTTACGTCGTGGAGTGTCTGGCCCGCGAGCTGCTGGTCGAGACCGGCGTCGACGACGTGAAGGTGCTGGACACCTTCGAACGGATGCCGGAGCGCGATGAACCCGCGGAGATCCTGACGGAAATCCACCGCCAGGCTGAGCAGCTGGCGGAGAGTTCGAACTCGGCAGAGGTGACCTCGATCATCCTGCTGGCGAGCCTGCTGCGGGTGAGAAATGCGTTGGCCTCCAAGGTGTTGGACCGCGCAGGCGTGGCGGTTTCCACGCTGCGGGCCCGCGTGATCGGCCAGCTGACGCTGCTGAACGACCGGGCAGCGACCGGACTTCGGCCTGCCGTGCAGCGACCGGAGGACCCGCGGCCGTCGATCTCGCGCACGGACCTGCCCCGGGTGACCACGCGCATGGACATGCCGCGGACGTTGACTGCAAGCGACCACCTGACGGCCCCGACCCAGACGCTGCCCGCGACGCCTGCCGATCTGCGTCCGGTGCCGGCCGAGACCCGCGGCCAGCCGACCGCGCCGACACGGATCGTTTCGCCGGAAGCAAGGCCGCTTCCGCCTGCCGAAGTGCGCCCCGCGCCTGTGGAGTCCCGGCCGTTGCCGGTCGAGCCCAGACAGGCAGAGGTGATCGCGCCCAAGCCGCCCGCGCCCAAGCCGCCGACGACGGGAGGACGCAAGACCGGACCTGTGCGCCGCGTGTTCGATCTGTCCGTCGACAAGTTCCCGACCCTGAACGAGATCGGTCGCAACCTGACCGTCGCTGCGCTGAAGGGCGAGATCGACCCGCTGATTGGGCGCGAGAATCTGGTCGATGCCGTGATCGACATCCTGCTGATGAAGCAGGTGAACAACCCGTGCCTGATCGGCGAGGCGGGCGTGGGCAAGACCGCCATCGTCGAGGGGCTGGCGCTGCGCCTGGCTGGCAACATCGAGACGTACGGCAAGCTGGGGTCGGCGGTGATCGTCGAGATCCAGACGTCGGCGCTGCTGGCGGGCACGTCGCTGCGCGGCGCGTTTTCCGAGCGGATGCGCAAACTTCGCGATGAGGTGGCAGCGGGCGCCGGGCAGGTGATCGTCTTCATGGACGAGATCCACACGATCATGGGCGCCGGCACGGGCGACGGACCTCTGGACGCCGCCAACGACTTGAAGAGCGCGTTGTCGCGCGGGCGCTTTCCCCTGATCGGCGCCACCACCAAGGCCGAGTACGAGCGGCACATCGAGAAAGACCCGGCGATGGAGCGGCGCTTCCAGGTGGTCGAGGTGCCCGAGCCGACGGTGCCGGAGGCCATAGCAATCCTGAGTGGTGTCGCGCCCTTGTACGCCAAGCATCACCAAGTCTGTTACAGCCATGACGCCATCACGTCGGCCGTGCACCTGTCGAAGCGCTTCATCAACGACCGCTGCCTGCCCGACAAGGCGATTGCCGTGCTGGACCGGGCGGGTGCGCAGACACGGCGCGCGGGGCGGCAGGTGGTGCAGGCGGACGACATCGCGCGGGCGGTGCACGTCCTGACCGCGGTGCCAATGGAGCGATTGGCGGCGGACGAGCGCGGGCGTATCCGCGACCTGGCTGTCGATCTGCAGGCGCGGATCGTGGGGCACGACGCGGCGATGCAGCGGATCGCCCGGCGGATCCAAAGGAACTACGCGGGGTTCAGTGGCGACCGGCCGCTTGCCTCGTTCCTGTTCGTCGGCGCTCCGGGTGTGGGCAAGACCGAGACGGGGCGGGCGCTGGCGCAGGCGCTGTTCGTGGTGGACGACGCGCTGGTTCGCTTCGACATGAACGAATACACGGAGTCGCACAGCATCGCGCGGCTGATCGGCTCGCCGCCGGGCTATGTGGGGCACGCGCAGGCCGGGTTGCTGGCCCACGCCCTGCAGAAGCGGCCGTACCGTGTGCTGCTGTTCGACGAGGTCGACCGTGCGGCGCCGGAAGTGCTTGCGCTGCTGCTGCAATTGCTGGACGCCGGGCGGGTGACCGACAACCACGGCCAGGTCGTCGATGTGCGCAACTGCATTCTGGCGATGACGTCGAATCAGGGGGCAGAGCTGCTGGCCGCGCCCAACGCTCGACGGTCCATCGGTTTTGGCCGTGTCGATGCGCCGATTCCTGAGGGGCCGGGGGCCGAACCGGTCGACCAGGCCGTGCTGGACCGCGCCCGCAAGGCCCTGCCCGCCGACCTGTGGACCCGCATCGACGAGACGATCGTCTTTCACCCGCTGTCGCTGCACGCGGGCAGGCAGGTGGTGCAGCGGCAGCTCGAGCTGAGCGCCCGCCGGTTGTACGAGGCGCGCATGATCCGCTACCACGCGGACGAGACGGTCGTGGATCTGGTGATGGGGCCCGGCATGGACCCCTCGCTGGGCGTGCGACCGTTGCGTGCGCGGATCGAGGACGTCGTCGAGGCGTTCGTGACCGAGCGGATCCTGGACGGCGCACTGAAGCCCGGCGCCGACGTGATCCTGACCGCGACGGACGGTCGACTCGAGCTGCATCCCCGTGCGGCCGTCGAGCCCGCA
>JBMOIG010000064.1:0-26650 GCA_049317445.1 Myxococcota bacterium
GCGTCTTCACCTCGGCCGAGTCCAGATTGTCCACGTCCTCGCCGTGTGCGTGACAGCCCAGCTGTTTGCCCGACGCCAGCCGCTTGGCGGCCGCATCCTGCCCGCCGGCCCGCACCACGTGGTCCAGACAAAGCCCATGCTGCACAACCAGTTGCGCAAGCCCGGCCTCGGCCGCACCCAGCTCTTCCAGGGCCGCCGTGACGGACTGCGCGTCCAGCTCGATGCCCCCCAGACGCTCTGGCGCCGCCATGCCGAACAGACCGAGATTACCCAGCTCTTTCAGCGCGCTCGCTGGCAGGTCGGCCTGACTGTCCCACTTGCCGGCTGAGGCACGGACCGCGCCCTCGGCGAAGTCGCGAACAGCCTCGCGGATCATCTGTTGGGATTCATCGGCAACGAAATCCATGGGTTCCTCGCAGGCACGGGTCGCGGTCGGGTCAGCCGGCGGTGGCGCCCAGAAGCGTCACGCCCTTCTTCTCCAGCACCTCGCGCACCTGCGCCGAGATCGACTGCAGCGTCGCACCGGGCGTGAACACCGCCGCCACGCCCTTCTGCATCAGCGGACCGATGTCGGCCTCGGGGATGATGCCGCCCACGAACACCGAGATGTCCGAGGCGTTGCGATCGCTCAGCAGCTGCAGCACCCGCGGCACCAGCGTGTTGTGGGCGCCGGAAAGGATCGAGATCCCAATGATGTCGACGTCTTCCTGCACTGCCGCCGACACCAGCATCTCCGGCGTCTGGTGCAGCCCGGTGTAGATGACCTCGAATCCGGCGTCCCGCAGCGCGCGCGCGACGACCTTGGCGCCGCGGTCGTGGCCGTCCAGCCCGACCTTGCCTACCAGCACGCGCCCCCGACGGGCGGTCTTCTCTGCGTTGTCCTGCATCGTCATGGTTCCCCTCGCGTCACGGCTGCACGAGGCTGCGGGCGATCACCAACCGCTGCACCTCGCTCGTCCCCTCGTAAATCCGGCTCACGCGCACGTCGCGGAAAGCCCGGGCAATCGGCGAGGTGCGGTCCAAGCCGGCAGCCCCCGCCAGCTCCATCGCCATGCGGCACACGTCGTTCGCGGCCTCACTGCCCATCACCTTGGCCATGGCCGCCTCGCGCGACATCTTCTTGCCCGCGTCCTTCAGGCTGGCGGCACGCAGGACCATCCACCAGGCCGCCTCGAGCTTGACCGCCATGTCGGCGATGCGGAACTGGGTCAGCTGTTCGGTGCCCTGCGCCCGGTCGGCCGCCTTGCGTCGCTCGACGTGCTTCGCGCACGCCTCCAGTGCCGAGCGGCCCATGCCCAGCGCCTGCGCGCCGATGCCGCAGCGACCGCCGTCCAGCGCCGTCATCGCCACCGAGAAGCCGGCCCCCTCAGGCCCCAGCCGCTGCGATTCCGGCACGAACAGGTCGGTGAACGACAGGGACACGGTAGACGACCCGCGCAGGCCCAGCTTTTCCTCGTGCCGCCCGACCTCAAGGCCCGGCGTGCCCTTGTCGACCAGAAACGCCGTGATGCCGCGCGCGCCCACCGACGGGTCGGTCTTGGCCATCACCAGCACCAGACCGGCCACATCGCCGCTGGTGATCCACATCTTGCTGCCGTCCAGCACGTAACCGTCGACGCCGCCTCGGTTCGCCTTGACGGCCCTGGTGCGCAGCGAGGCCGCGTCCGACCCCGCGCCGGCTTCGGACAGGGCAAACGCGCCCACGACCAGCTCGCCGCTGCACAACGGCGCCAGATACCTGGCCTTCTGCTCGTCGGACCCGAACGCCAGCACCATGTCCGCCACCATGTTCGACACGGCCAGTGCCACAGTGGTCGACGGACAGACTGACGACAGCTCGCGAATGACCGAGCAATGCGCCACCATCGATGCGCCCAACCCACCGTACTGCTGGGGGATCTTCACGCCCAACAGGCCACGGTGCCCGGCCTCGCGCAGGCTCTCGAACGGAAAGGCCCCGAGATCGGTCTCGGCGATACGGGGCGCCAGCACCTCGCGGGCAAACGCGCGGGCGTCGGCTTCGATGCGTGCTTCCTGGGGACTGAGCGAAAAGTCCATGATTCACCCGTCCTTGCGTCAAGCCTGCGCGGCGATCTCGGTCAGCACCTCGCGGGCGATGACCAGACGCTGGATTTCGCTGGTGCCCTCGTAGATCTCGGTGATGCGCGCGTCGCGGCAGTGGCGCTCAGCGGCGTAGTCCTTCACATAGCCGTATCCACCGTGGATCTGCAGCGCGTCGTGCGTAACCCGGTGCGCCATCTCTGCGGCGTACAGCTTGGCCATCGCCGACAGCTTGCCGTACTTCTCCTTGCGATCCTTGGCCACCGCGGCGCGCCAGATCAGCAACCTTGCGGCGTCGATCTCGGTCGCCATGTTGGCCAGCATCTCCTGAATCGCGCCGAAGTCGCCGATGGGCTTGCCGAACGCCACGCGCTCCCGCGAGTACAGCAACGCCTCCTGATACGCCGCCCGCGCGATGCCCAGCGCCTGCCCGGCGATACCGATGCGCCCGCCGTCCAGCGTGGACATGGCGACCTTGAAGCCGTCGCCCTCTTCGCCCAGGCGGTTCTCGACCGGCACGCGGACGTTGTCGAACACCAGCGAGGTGGTCGAACTGCCCTTGATGCCCAGCTTGTCCTCGACCTTGCCGATGCCGTAGCCGGGCGACTTGGCCTCGACAATGAAGGCGCTGATGCCCTTGTGGCGCTCGACGGGGTTGGAGTGGGCGATCAGGATGCAGATGTCCGCTTCCTTGCCCGTGGTGATCCAGTTCTTGGTGCCGTTGACGACGTAGTGGTCGCCGTCGCGAATGGCCGTGGTGCGCATGCCGGCGGCGTCAGAGCCGCTGCCTGGCTCGGACAGGGCAAAGCAGCCCAGCAGCTTTCCCTGCGCCAATGGCTTGAGGTACTTGGCCTTTTGCGCATCGTTGCCGAACTTGCCGATCGGGTCGCAGACCAGCGAGTTGTTCACGCTCATGATCACGCCGGTCGAGGCACAGCCCGCGCTGATCTCCTCCATGGCGATGGCGTACGACACGTGGTCCAGACCGGCGCCGCCCCAGCGCTCGTCGACCGCGATGCCCAGAAAGCCCAGCTCGGCCAGCTGCTTGACCTGGGCCCGCGGGAACTCGCCGGTCTTGTCGGTCTTGGCGGCAATCGGCGCGAGCTCCTGCTCGGCAAATCGGCGGGCCGTCTCGAGGATCATCTGTTGGGTTTCGTCGAGCGACAGGTCCATGGCGCACTCCGGGTCGACTGCAGCGCGTGGGGTGCTGCGGGGGCCGGAGCATACGCTGGAACGCGTCCGAGTTGAACCGGTGGGTCACTCGCCACTGGGCAGGGAACTCTCCAGCAGCAGCCCCACCTTCGGCGTGAAGTAGAGCTCGGCGGTGCCGTGCAGCCACCGTACCCCGATTGCGGCGGAGACGAACGGAATCAACTCGCCCGAAGGCAACGCCGGCCATGGCATGATCGGCGCGCCCTCCCATGCCCCCAGGCAAAGTCCGACGTCGTCATCTGCCGAGGAGGAAGTGACGCCAAGCGTCCCGCCCAAGTAGAGCCAAGGCTCGACGGCAAAGTACGTCACGCTTTCTTCGTCAAGGAATTCAGTTGGTTCTGCAGGCAGTTGAACCTCCTCACCCTGCCCGTCGCCCCAGTCGCCGTCGGGTGGGCGAATGGACTGGCCGACGACGCCATGCAGCAGGCCGTGGCCACCGCTGATTTCCCATCCGACCATGCCTCCTCGATCGAAGGCATAGCCGAACACCGGGCCGACCGCCGAAAAGCAGCCGCTGCAGAAAGAAACGGCGACGAGCAGCACCGGGAGAGACCTGGCCGCGTTCATGAAGCCCCCGCAGGAACAAGCTGAGGGCTCGTCCGGTCAGGCCGGTCACGGGTTGGCTACGGCTTCTCGCCAGCGTCCTGCGGCGAAAGGAACAGCGGCACGGTGATCTTGCCGTTGACGTTGCCCTGGACCTGGAACTTGGTGCTGTCAATGGCGGTGCGCACGCAGGTCAGGTAGGCCGGGTCGGTGAACTGTGTCTCTTTCAAGAACAATTCGCCGGTGCTGGCCTGCCCTGCGTCGGCGGCGGGCTTGACCGAGAACGTCATCAGCATGCGGCCGCGGGCCTGCGGAGCGCGCTTGCGCAGCTCGACGTAGCAGTCGCGAATCGCCGGGAAGATGGCCCGCACGGCCTTTTCGGCGTCGCCTTCCTGCACGTCGCCTTCCAGTTCCAGCTGGCCGTGTGGCGTCGTCGGTGCCTGGGGCAGCACACCGGCCGGCACGTTCAAGTTGGGCAGCGCGCCGGGCAGCTGCAAGTTGGGGTCGCTCTTGGCCGTCGGGTCGTCGCCACGCAGCCCTTCCTCGCCGCCCGCGACCGGTGCCTTGCCGCCGCTGGCCTCGGACCCCTGAGGGCTGCCGTCCTTGCCCGCAACCGCAGCGCCGTTGTCGTCGCCCTTCTTGTCGGACCGGAAGCCCCAGACCAGGAACACGAGCGTCGCGACGACCAGAATGCCCAGCAGAGCCAGACCGAGTTTGCGGTTCATCGAGGGTGCCTCAAGAGGGATGGTGTGGGGGAACGGCGACCGTCCGGCGTGGGCGGCGCGTCTAAAGGTGCTTTTCGATCAGGGCGGCCAGCGCGGGCTTGGGGCGACCGCCCATGATCTGCTCAACCACGCGGCCGTCCTTGAAGACCATCAGCGTGGGGATCGAGCTGATCTGGTAGTTGCCGGCGAGACTTTGATTCGAGTCAACATCGACCTTGCCGACCTTCACGCGGCCGGCGTACTCGTCGCTCAGCTGCTCGACCAGAGGCGCGATGGCGCGGCACGGACCACACCAGGCAGCCCAGAAGTCAAGGAATACGGGGATCTTGGACTCGAGGACCTCAGCCTTGAAGTTGGCTTCGGTGATCGTCACGAGGTTCTTGCCTGCCATGGATGCTCCTTCGGGGGGTGCGCGTGGGTGTCCGCAAAGATAGGGGCAGGACCCGGCGCACGCAAGGTGGTCAGGCCACCCGCGTGATCGGCACCCGCACGCCACCCTCTGCAACGGGGCGTGGCGACTCGGGAATCACGAACCTCTCACCGGCCTCGATGCGGTCCTGCAGCGCGATCATCCCCTTCTGGTCGTGGCCGTCCAGCCAGAAGTCGGGCGCCGGCCGCGCAAGCGTCACCGTCGGGTCGCCCATCGACGCGCGCAGGGCCTCGTCGGTCACGCGAAAGCCGTAGGTCAGCGTCTCGGCCTCGGAGTGCGCTGGGGTCCACGCGGTAGACAGGCTCAAGGGGCCAAACTTGACGTGGATGTACAGCGCCTTGGACAGCCACTGCGTCGCGCCCCAGAACTCCTGGACTTGAAACGCCTTGAGCGCCAACCCCTTGGTCAGGCTGCCCAGTCCGCGCAGGTCCAGCTCAGTCACCTGTTCCTGCTCAAACACTGGCGCCAGCGACGACAGGTTGTGGCCGAACCACATCCCGGCCTTGGGCATCGGGATCGCGACGTACATCGAGACGGGCACAAGGCCCTGATAGTCGTCCGGCACGCGGAACAGGTCGCGGGCGCGCGGCCACAGCGTCTGCGCGGGGCGGGCCAGCCCATAGATCGCCCCCGGCAGCTCGGCGCAGTCATAGAACACCCAGCGCGGCATCGGCATCCCTTCCGGGCCGAAGGTCAGACCGTCCAGACGCTGCAGCAGCGTCAGAAACGTCTCGCTGTCGAGCCGCAGCGGGTCGATCACATGCTCCGGGAGCGTGGGGACGCCAAACGGATTCAGGTTCAATTGCAGCAGATTGAAGGGCGTCGCCACCACGTACGGCACGAGCTCGTCGAGCAGTGAGGGGTTGCGGATCTTGAAGGGCAGGCGCATGGCGGGGCTCCGGCGCGGGGGCGGGAAGCGGGGTTCAGTCGGCAGCGGTGGCGTCGGGCGGCTGGCGGAACAACGGCACGCGCACGGACGAACCGCGCACCACGGGGTGGCCGGCGACGTGAATCCGGCAGCCGGCCTCGATGTCCCGCTGCACGGCCTTCAAGGCGGCCACGTCGTCGACCTCCAGCACCAGATTGGCGTGGGGGGCCAACCGCGGCTCTGCGGCCAACAGGCTCTCGATCGACGCATCGGCCATCCGCAGGCGAAAGCTGAGCGTGCGCGGCAGCGAGTGCGCCGGCGTGTAGGCGGTAACGAGCTCCAGCGGTCCCAGGTCCGAATACGGCACCAGTCGAGGCGAGCGCCACTGCGTGGTGCCGTGCAGCTCGTCGATCGGAAACACCCGCAGCCCCAAGGCCATGGTGGCGCGCAGGGCACCGGCAGGGGCGATGCCGGGCGACACGAGGTTGAGCGACTCGAGCGTGTACAGCAGCCACGACCGCGGCGTCGGTGCGCCCCCGGCGAACCCAGCGAGCATCGGGATGGCGATGAACTGCGACACCGGCACCAGACCGTCATAAGTTGCGGGGACTTGCATGGCCTCGCGGGCCCAGTCCTCCAGCCGGTCGGCACGGATCCCCAGACCAAACACGGCGCCCGGCATCACCGCGCAGTCGTAGAACACCCACGACGGCATCTGCATGCCGAACGGGCCAAAGGTCAGCTGGTCGACCAGCCGCAACATCGTCAGGAAATCCGCGTTCTTGCGCTGCTGCGGGTGAAAGACGTTGCGGTCGGGGATGCGCACCCCCAGCGGCTCGCGGTCGAGCAGCGGGGCGATGTCGGATCCGGCGATCAGGAACGGCTCGCAGCGGTCGAGCAGGCCGTGGTACGGGGTCAGCATGGACATGGGGGGCTGCCTTGCGTGGGCGCCGTCGGCATGGGCGCGCCGTCGGTGTCCTTCACCCCGCCGGGGCTGTCAACCCGGCCTGGGTCCGTCGGTGGCCAGCGGAACTGGCGGTGGGTCGGAAGCGACTGGCAGCAGGCGCAATTCGCCGATCAGACCGGTGTCGAGCCACAGCCACTCAGCCTCCAGCGGACCGCGCCAACCGCGCAGCTTTCCGACGTCGATCTGGGCTCCGGGTCTGACCAGCAGCCCCTGCGTCTCGCTGAGCAGCCGCTTGGTGTCGGGACCCAGCTCGGGGACGCCGTCGGGCTTGCGCGCCTTGCGCACCAACGCCTCGCCACGGCCAAGGGTCGTGCGGTCGGTGCCGAGGACCAGAAATCCGTCCACCATTCCTGCGGATTGCGGGTTGTCGCGCGGGGTCGCCAGCCAGCCTTGCACCACAGCCGTGTCGCGGATCTGCAGCAGCACCAGACCGGTGGGCGTTGCCTCGCTCCCCAGACCCGCAGCCGGCAGTTCTTGCCAGATCGCTTGGCCGGTCAAGCCCTTGGACAGTTCGATCGGCAGCTGCCGGGGCAGGCTGCCCCACGCTGCCCACGTCGCCAGCGGCAGCCGCACCACGCCCACCACCACAGCCTGTGCGTCCACCAACGGCGACGCATCCAGTGCGCCCGTCACGTCAAACGTCTGCTTCAACCACGCCGCGCCCTTTTCGGTCGTGCCCAAGTGTGCGTGCACGCGCAAACCCGCAGCGTCCGACCGCAGCGCCACCCCCAGCCACCGCAAGCTCGGCAGCCCCCGTTGCCACGGCGGCACGCCCGCCGCGTGCCCCAGACCGGTGCGCTTGGCATACGCCCGCGCCGCCTCGCCACCGACGTAGAGATGCAGCTGCCCGCCCCCGGCACGCTCGATGGCCGCGCGAAACTCCTCGTCTTCCTTCAAGGGCTTGCGACTCGCCGCCACGCGTGATTCGTCCAGCACCGCAGTCGCCTCGACATCGCCATAGCTCCAGGCGACCAGCACGACGCCCTGCTCCTGACTGACCGCCGCGCGACTGCGCCCTTGGTCGTCGCGCAGGATGGCCCGACCGTCGGCCTCGCTCCACGTCCCCATCTGCAGTCCCTGCAAGGGGTTGGACACGTCGGCGGTCGCCAATATCCGGGGCCACTGCGCCGCCCGCAGCCGGTCGAACCACGCCCGCGCCATCGGCAGACCGCCGCCTGCGTCGGGCAGCGCCGCCACCGCGCCCTGCCGCAGACCGCACACCGCCCACGCGCCACCGCGCGCCAGCCCCGGCACCGCCGCCAGGTCGCGAAATAGCTCGTGCAGGCCACGCGCGTCCTTGGCCGTTTCATCAGGCAGCGCAGGGTGTTGCGACATCGCGCGCCAAGCCCCTGCGAGCTCGCCGGGCAGCTCGGACTGCACCACCCACGCGCATCCGGCGGGCAGAGCCTCCTGCGCAACGGGCACCTTCTCCCCGCGGATCAGCAGCCATGCGCTGTAGATCGCCACGCTGGCCGACACGGTGATCATCACGAGCAGCAGCATCGCCATCACGCCGGTACGCACAGGCGTCTTGACGTCGGCGGCGGTGGGAGGCGGAGGGGTCTCGGTCGCGGCCATACGGCTCCTCACGGGGCGGGCGGTCCCGGGTCGGCGCGTTGTCGCCCGTGACGCAGTGCGCTATGCTTCTCTGCCTCATGGCGATGCGCAAGTTCCAGATTCTCGACACCCCAAACGCCCTCGCCACCGATCCGCCCGACGCCCAGCGCCAGCGCGCCAAGGCCTTGATTGGCGGGTCGATTGAGAAGCGCCGCGCCCACGGCACCCCCTCGCCCCTGAAAGGCCGCTACGTCGTCGACCCGATCTTTCGGGTGCAGGACGAGGACCTTCTGCGCGCCTATTGCGACCCGACCGACAAGCGACGGCTGGTGGTCGAAATCGGCTTTCAGTTGGGCAGGTTCGTGGCGGGCTACTGCGCGCTGCACCCCGACGAGCGGTTTCTGGGCTTCGAGGTCCGCCGCAAGTTCTGCGAAGAGGCCGACGAGTGGCTGCAGCAACACGGGGTCGAGAATGCCGTGCTTGCGCTGGTCGACGCCCGAGAGATGCTGCCCCGCGTGCTGGTGCCCGGGACGCTGGACGAGCTCTTCGTGTTCTTCCCCGACCCCTGGTGGAAGCTGCGGCACATCAAGAAGCGCCTGATCTCGCCCGAGTTTGTGGCCGATGCTGCTGGCTGGCTGCGTGATGGTGGCCGGCTGCTGCTCAAGACCGACGTGTCCGATTACGCCGACTGGGCCGAGGAAGAATTCCGGCGCCAGCCCGATTTCGAAGTCACGAGGCTGCAGGACCCCAGCGCGGGGCTGCCGCCGACCTTGCGCGAACGACGTTGTGGGCTCCGGGGGGAGCCGACTTGGGCCGTGCAGGCCATCCGTCGTCCGCGAATCGAACACCCCTGAAGCGGGCTCAAGGTCCTGCGACCGGGGTGTCCTCCGTCCGGGAGCGACCATGAGCTTTGACTATCGCGTGATCGTCGCGTCCGTGCTGCTGTTGGTCGGTCTGGGCCTCTTTGCCCGCACGATCGCCTTGCGGTGGAAGGTCTTGCGCGCGGCCAAGCCAGAGACGCGCTGGGACCTCGTCGCTGCCCGCGTGCGCAAGCTGCTGGTCGTCGGCATCGCGCAGAAGAAGATGTTCAAGGAGCCGGCATCGGGCCTGCTGCACGCCTTCACGTTCTGGGGCTTCTCGATCCTGGCCGTGCGCACGCTGCAGCTGTTCGTGCAGGCGTACGCCCCCGAGGCCGCGCTGCCCGGTGTGTTGCAGGCGGGCTACGACTTCGTCAAGGACATCACCGAGGCCGTGGTGCTGGTCGCCATCCTGGGCTTCGTCTGGCGCCGGCTGGTGGTGCGGCCCAAGCGCATCGCCTACAGCGGCGAGGCCCTGCTGATCCTCGGCTTCATTGCGACGCTGATGGTCACGGACTTCCTGTATGACGGTCTGCACTTCGGTGGTCTGGCCAAGACCGATCCGACTCGGCTGGCCGAGATCGCGCACGCCCCCATCGGCGGCTGGCTGGCAGGGTTGTTTGCCGCGGGCGGTGCTGAGGCGAGGACGCTGCTGCTGTGGGCCGAGGTCAACTACTGGATCCACCTGATCGTGGTCCTGATCTTCTTGAACCTGCTGCCCCTGTCCAAGCACTTCCACGTGATCACGTCGCTGCCGAACGTGTTTCTGTCGCGTCTGGAACCCAAAGGTGCCCTGCCCTTCGTCCCCGACATCGAGGCCAAGCTCGAGGCTGAGGAGCCTCTGGGCATCTCGAAGTCTTCCGACCTGACGTGGAAGCAGGTGCTGGACCTGTACACCTGCACCGAGTGCGGCCGCTGCGAGGTCAATTGTCCGGCGTGGCAGACGGGCAAGCCCCTGAACCCCAAGATGATCATCCTGGATACGCGGGACTTCGTGTACGCCGAGGCGGCCGGCAAGCCGATGGCTCCTCTGGCAGCGGCGGGCGGCGAGGATGGCGAGGGCGGCGACCTGCCGGCGCTGATCCAGGCGGTGAACCTCGACGCGATCTGGGCGTGTACCACCTGCCGGTCGTGCAGCGAGCAGTGCCCGGTGATGATCGAGCACATCGACAAGATCGTCGGCATCCGACGGCACATGATGATGACGCGCAACGAGTTCCCCAAGGAGCTCGGTACCACCCTGAAGAACCTGGAATCCAAGTCGAATCCGTGGGGCCTTGCGTCCGGCAAGCGCGGCGAGTGGGCCAAGGACGAGGGCATCCCGACGCTAGCCGACAACCCCGAGGCGGAGTGGCTGTTCTTCGTGGGCTGTGCTGGATCATTCGACGACCGCGCCAAGACCATCTCGGTCGCCACCGCGCGCATCCTCAAGCAAGCCGGCGTGTCGTTTGCGGTTCTGGGCAAGAAAGAGAAGTGCTGCGGCGACCCCGGACGGCGCATGGGCCACGAGTACCTGTTCCAGGACCAGGCCAAGGCCAACATCGAGACGTTTGCCGAGTTCAACGTCAAGAAGGTCTTTACCGCCTGCCCGCACTGCTACAACACGATCAAGAACGAGTACCCGCAGTTGGGGGGGCAGTACGAGGTCGTGCACCACACGCAGCTGATCGCCGAGCTGATCAAGGCCGGCAAGCTGAACTTCAAGACCGACGCCGCCGCGCAGAAGGTCGTCTTCCACGACTCGTGCTACCTCGGCCGCCACAACGACGAATACGACGCCCCGCGCGAGACGCTCAAGGCCGTTCCCGGGCTGGAGCTGGTTGAGATGGAGCGGTCCCGACAGCTGGGCATGTGCTGCGGAGCCGGCGGCGCGCGGATGTTCATGGAAGAGAAGATCGGCAAGCGGATCAACCACCTGCGCATCGAGCAGGCGATGGAGACCCAACCCCAGGTGGTCGCATCGGGCTGCCCCTTCTGCGTCACGATGCTGGCTGATGGCTTGAAGGACAAGGACTTGTACGACGCCGTCCGCACCCGCGACATCGCCGAGATCGTGCTGGACGCGTTGGAAGCGCCCGCCGGGCCGGCAACGCAAGATTTGGACCCGGAGGCCGCTCCGACCTAGGATGCGGCGTTCGGGCAACGTCTTGTAGCCCCTGAGTGACCTGCCATGCCCACGCCCTTCAAGCGCCCCGTGGAACGGCCGCCCGTCCGGGGTCCCGAGTCCCGCGCCAACCGCAAGAAGCTTTGGCTCATCGTCGGCGCGTCCGTCGCGGCGCTCGTCCTGTTGGGCGGCGTCATCGGCTCGGTCGTGGCGGGCGGCGTCGTCCGCGGCAAGCTGGAGCGGATTGCGAAAGAGGCCAACCTGCGTCTGGAGCTGACCGATGTGTCGGTCAGTATGATGGGACGCGTTCAGATTCAAGGGCTTGCATTCGTCCGTGCCGACAACAGCAAGGTCGTGGCGGTCGAGAGTGCGGAGGCCAAATTCTCGTTCCTGAGGATTCTGGCCGGTCGTCGCCGTCCCCAGAGCGCGGACCTCAAGGGCTTTCTGATCGACGTGGTCGTGGATGACGGCAAGCCCAAGGAGATGCTGGATCTCTACCGCGCCGCTCGCACCGTGTTCCCCCGCAAGGAGAAGGAAGACGACAAGGACGACGAGAAGTCCACGACAGCGTCGGCATTCTCGATCGAGCGCGGCCAGATCGCCCTGCGCGTCCGCGGCAAGGGCAGCGAGTACCTGCCGCAGGGCCTGCGCATTCGCGACATCGCGGCGCATGTCGACCTGAATCACGACGTCGGGGACCTGACGGCCGTGGTCGACGGGTCGGTCGCGTCGAAGCTGACGGCGTCGATGGTCGCGCAGAAGGAAGGACCGCCTCGGCTGCAAGCCCGCTTCGCGCCTGAGTTCCGCCTGAAGGTCCCCGCGACCTCGCCCCTGCCGCTGGGAGCCGATTCGCTGTCGGTGGGCGGTTTCGGCTTCGACGCGGTGGAAGGCGGAGCCGTCGAGGACGTGGTCCTGCGCAAGGGTGACCAGGTGCTGCTGTCCGTGCGCAGCGTGCGGCCCGACAGCGTGCGTGGTTTGGGCGTGACGGCTGAGGACATCGCGTTCGCCGTGCCGATTGCCGCCGAGAAGCCCGCCGCCCCCGCCAAGAAGCCCGGCAAGGGCAAGGCCCCGCCACCGCCGCCAGCGCCCGCCGCCAAGATCTGGTCAGGCAAGGCGAAGTCGCTGTCGCTGGGCGTGGGTGCCGTGGTCGGGACCGAACTGCCGCTGGTGGCGCGTCTCGAGGCCCTGCAGGTGACACTGCCCGGCGAGATCGGCGTGCTGGGTCTGGCCGCGGCGGAGCTGCGCACCGACCGCATGCCTTCGGACAAACCCTTGGAGTCGTTGGTGTTGCTGAAGATCGAGAAGCCGTCGATCGACCTGCCGTGGCGTGAGGATGCCCTGAATCAGGTGCCGCTGGGCCGCTCCATCTGGGGCGCGGTCAAGGCTGCCGAAGAAGCCAAGCTGCGCAAGCAGATGCAGGGAGAGGCCGAAGACGAGATCGACGACCCCGAGCTGCCGCCTGAGTCGCGGCGCAAGATGGTGCAGGAGAAGGTCGCGCTGAAGCTGGAGCAAGCTGGCGTCGCTGCCGCCAAGCCCGTCGGCAAGTCGGTGGCCAAGGGTGCCAACGGTCAGAAGTCGGCCGTTGCCAACTATGCGGAACCGCTGAAGGCGCTGCACGCCAAGCTGCTGGGCGGCGAGGCGCTGGTGCAAAACGTCATCGACCGCATGGCGCAGGCACCACGCTTGAAGGTCGAGGTCATCGGCGGCCGCGTCGGCTTCGTGCAGCCCGGCTCGACGCAGCCGTTCGGCGGCGTGTCCGACATCACCGTGCAGTGGACGCCCGTGCTGGCGGACGGCTCGCGGGGTCTGACGGCCAGCGCCAAGCCCTTCGATGCTGAGCGGGTGTGGGGCGAGCTGAGCGCCGACGTCGTCACCGGCCCCGGAGCCAAGCTGGACCGCGCGAAATTCAAGATGGCGGGCAGCCAGTTCGCCCAAGCGCTGCGGGTGGTTTCGTCCGGTGTGTCGGTAGCCGAAGACTCGGACCTGTCCGCAAATCTGGAGGTTCGACTGGGCGCCGGACCGTCGCTGAACATCACGGGCGACCTGCTGCTGAAGAAGGTGGGCGTCGACTGGTGGCGGCTGGCCCCCGAGCCCGTGGATCTGCAGTCGGTGACGACCAAGATGCAGCTGACGGCTTCGGCGGCCGATGGCTCGATTCGCTTGGAGCTGCCCGACCTGAAGATCGGCGACGCGCAGATGCGGGTGCTGCTTGAGGCTACCGACGTCACGAACAAGCCCGTGGTCCACGCCCGCGCCGAGATGGCCCGCCAGGACTGTGGTGCCGTGGCGCGCTCGATCCCCAAGGCGCTGCTGACCAACATCGGCGCGATCGAAGCGACTGGGCAGGTGTCCTGGATGGTCGATCTGGCCGTGCCGCTGAAGGAC
Source organism: Myxococcota bacterium (assembly GCA_049317445.1). GTDB lineage: Bacteria > Myxococcota_A > UBA9042 > UBA9042 > UBA9042 > CAJBNH01. The sequence continues at coordinate 13,710 of JBMOIG010000064.1, forward strand.
GTCTACAAGGCGACGATGGACCTGACGCTCGACGACGCGACGTGCGAGGTCAGCAAATTCGAAAAGATCGACCTCGACGAGCTGGCGGGCGACTTCGTGCGTCCCGTCAACGAGAACGGCACCATGCTGGAGGACGTGCTGGTTGGTCCGCAGTCCGGCTACTGGGTTGCGCTGGCCGACATGCCGCCCTGGCTGCCTTGGTCGATGATGGCCACCGAAGACGGCGCCTTCTACAAGCACCGCGGCATTCGCCCGGGCCTGCTGCTGCGCGCCATCCGCATGGACTTGGACTACGGCCGCTTCGTGTACGGCGGCTCGACCATCACCCAGCAGTTGGTCAAGAACGTCTACCTGTCGCGTGCCAAGCACCTGTCGCGCAAGTTTGAGGAATTGCTGATTGTCTGGCAGTTGGAGCGACGGGTTCCGAAGGACCGCATCCTTGAGCTCTATGTGAACATGATCGAGTACGGCCCGAAGATCTACGGCATCGAGCGCGCCGCGCAGGCCTATTTCGGCAAGCCGGGCAAGGACCTGTCCCCCTTGGAGTCCGCGTTCCTGGCCGCCAACAAGCCCTGCCCGCGCTGCGGTTACACCCGCTTCACCAAGAAGCAGTGGGACCCGTGGTGGCAAGAGCGGATGATCGGCATCATGAACAAGATGCGCGACGAGGGTGTGATCGACGACGAGAAGTACCTGGCCGAGGCGCCCTATGTGCCGAAGTTCCTGGGTTGGCCGGCGCCTGTCGCGGCGGACCCGGCAGCGCCACTTGGGGGCGTGCAGGAGTAGGGCGAGCGGCCGTCCGGGCTAGGCCCCGAGCTTGGCGCGTACCAGCCGACTGACCACGCCCGGGTCCACTTGACCCTTGTAATCCTTCATGATCAGCCCGGTCGCCTTGCCCGCCATCTTGGGGTCGGTCAAGCCCTGCTCTGCCATGATGCGGTCGACCAGCGCCTGCGTCTGCGCCTCGTCCATCAGCTTGGGCAGAAAGCGGTCCAAGTAGACGATCTCGCCCTTGGCCTGAATCACCTGTTCGTTGTCGCCCGCGCCCGCCGCCGTCAGCTCGTCGATGCCGCCCTGCAGCGTCTTGACATAGGCGCGAATGGTGTCGACGACGAGCTCGTCGGTGATCTCCGGGGCATTCTTGGCGGTGCGACGCTCCATGATCTTCGTGCGGACCATGCGGACGGCGGCGAGACCAACCTTGTCCCCCGACCTCATGCACACCTTGAGCTGTTCCCCAAGGTCAAGTTCCAGCGGCGTGGGCATATCCAATTCCTTGTACTTCGAGGGCTTCCCACGCTCGCGCAACAAATGCCGCACGTGCGAGTCGAGCCAAATGTCGGGGTCAGAACGGCTTGGCGGCCGGTGCGGGGGGCGCGCCCGGGGGGACGGCACCGGGGGCAGGGGCGGCCGCACCGGGGGGCACCGCGCCAGGCATCGTGCCCGGAGGCGGCAGCGGCTGCAGCGGAACGTTTCCGGGAGGGCCATTGGGGTCCGGCGCAGCGGTCGGGACGGCCGGGGGCAGGCCGCCGGGCATCGGCTGACCCGGAGGCAGGGCACCGGGAGCCACAGAACCGGGAGGTACGGCACCGGGAGGCACGCTGCCAGGGGCGGCCTGTCCAGTGGTCGCGGCGTTCTGAAGGCGCTGCCGCTCAGCCACTTGGGCCTTCAGACGGTCCAACGGCTCGCGGGCGCGGGCCAGATGATCGTTGGCGGCGCGCAGGCGGCCGATCGCCTCTCCCGGCGTGGTTGACGGCCCCGTTTGCAGCGAAGCGCGCACCTGCTGGACCTGCCAGTCGGTCGCCTGCAACACCGGATTCAGCTGATAGGCCGGCAGCACGACAAGCGAAGGATCCGTGCGCAGTTGGTCGATCTCGCGAAACTTGCGGTCGATGTCCTGCGCGGGCGTCAGCATCACCGTCAGCAGCTCGTTGGCCTTGCGCATCTCTTGCGCGCGCTGGTCCTTGTCCGTCAGCGCCTTGGCCTTGTCCCAAGCCAGCTGCGCTTCTTGCTGTCGGGCATCAAAAGAGGGCTTCAGTGCCGCAAACTTGCTTGAGAATTCCTGAACCAGCAGCTTGTTGGCGTCCCACTTGCGGGTTTCGCCCTCTTCGCTGGGACCACAGGCGGAAACGGTGAACGCAAGTGCAGCCAGCGCGACGAGCGGGCGGGCCAACCGGGGCATCCAGACGGTCATGGCAGACTCCTTGGCGTGGGGGTCAGACGGGCCCCGAGTGTTTGCCGCTCCGTCAGGTGGATGTCAAGGCGCGGGCTGACCGGCCCGCTTGGCCTTGCGAAACTCCCACGGCGGCTGCGGACCCGCGTCGCGCCACAGCCCCAGCTTCGCCGACCTCGCCTGCTGCTCCGCCACCTCGATGTCCTGCGCCTTGGGCGAGTACTTCTGGTACCACCACGCCATGCCCGCGCGCACCATCTGCAGGTTCACGTCGGTCGCGTCCACAAAGATGCGCCCCAGCGTGCGATCATAGCGGTCGCGCCCCCACACCTCGACGCGTACGTTCTTGCCGAACACCAGCGACGAGACGTGCTCGCGCGACCGCTGACCGAAGGCCTGCGCCTTCTCAGGAGCGTCGATGCCCCACAGCCGCACCTTGACCTGCACGCTGTCGACCAGAACCGTCACGGTGTCGCCATCGGCAACCGCCACGACCTTGCCCTCGATCGTCTCCTTGGGTCCTTGGGCGCGCGGTCCCGCCAGCGCGGCGGCGGCATACCCAGAGGCCAACGCGGCGGCAACGGCGATGGCCCAAAGGAACCACGTGAGGGTGGTGCGTTGGACGCGAGAGAGCAGAAGTGCGGGCATGGTCGAAGCCTCCGGATGCGGTGCCGGGCCAAGGTGTGGCACGGGGCGAGCGCTGTAAAGGCAAAGTAGCGACCGACTTGCGTGCATGCGACAAATGACGTCGCAAACCGACACGGCCTAGAGGGTCGCGGCCCACGCACCCAAGGTTCGCACCTCGTGGGTGCGCGCCAAGCCCGACAGAACCTTCTGAAACAGGGGTCCTTTCTTCGCCAACGGCACACGCTGGTCAGGCTGGGTCTTCAGCCGGTCGGGGATGCCGTCGCCTGCGTGGTCGGTCAGGTCGATGGCGTGGCACTCGAAGTTCATCCAGTCGCTGCGGGCGATCACGGGCGCCAGCACCCTGCGCCCCGCCTCGCCCCACATCAGCACAGACGTACCGATAAAGGGCACGCGCATCCCGGGCAGCACGCCGACCGGCAGCTCGACCAGCGTGCGGCCGTCGGGCAAGCGGTCGAGGTAGGGCTTGCGGGGGCCGACCCAGACGCCCACCGGCTCGATCAGGCTGCCGCTGGGGCGCCCCAACAGCTTGTAGGCTTGGATGAAGGTCGCCTTGGCCAGCTGGTAGGGCGGACAGGGAAAGCGCGAGCTGTCCCACGTGTGGCCGGCGTCGGCGATGGCCGTCCGCAGCGCATCGCTGAGCACGTACCCCGGCGCGCGAAACCCCAGAACCGCTTGCCCCGTCGCGTCTTGCAGGGTGTGGCGGGCGCGCACCAGCTCCTCGCCCATCGCGTCGGGCGGCAACCGGCTGAGGTTGTACGGGTGAGTGAACGAGTGGCTGCCGATCTCGTGCCCCGCGGCCACGCAATCTTTCAGCACTGCCCGCACATCGGCGTGGGCAAGGTCCTGAGCCACAACAAAAAACGTAGCTTGGATGCCAGCTTGCCCAAACGCGTCCAGAAAACGTGGGATGCCGCGCGTCCAAACCGTCGGGTCGTGGGTGGCGGGGTCGAAGCCGACGGCGTTGCCGCTGCCGCCCGCGTGACCGTGGATGCGGTCGTACAGGTACAGGCCGTCGATGTCGACGTTGACGGCGGCGCGGGGGCGAGAGGGGGTCATGGCTTGTGGCCTAGCGGTTGCGAATGCGCACCACGTAGACCAGCTTGGCCAGGTTCTTCAGCACGTTGGGCACGCGCTTGAACAAGTGGATGCTGGGCGGGCGCTTCTCGTGGATCTGGATCGGGATCTCGACAACGCGCACGCCGTAGCGCTCGGCCCGGATCACCAGCTCGCTGGCGAACAGGTCCTTGTCGACCACGCAGCGCTGCACGGTGTTCGTCAGCTTGACGCGGTCGAACGCTTTGAGTCCGTGCGTGTCGGTGCCCTTGAAGCCCAGCATCACGCGCAGCAGGCCGTTCATCACCATCGTGGCTGCGCGCCGCGTGACCGGCCGCTCGTCGTGCGCCTGCGGGTGCGCCTTCGAACCCACCACCATGTCGGCTTCGCCCGCGTCCAGAATCTTCAGCGCGCGCTTGTGGAAGTCGAGATCGCACAGGTCGATCTCCTCACACAGCACAAACCGGCCCTTGGCGGCCTCGATGCCCCGGCGCAGCGCCTTGCCGTAGTTGGGCTCGTCGGAGGTGACGGCCCGCACTTCGGGGTAAGCACGCGACAATTTCTCGGCGATGGCGCGGGTGTCGTCCTTCGACCCGTTCTCGCTGACGAGGATCTCGAAGCTGCGGTTCAGGGTCTTCAGGCCCTCATGGAGCTCGACGACCGCGCCCCACAGGATCGCTTCTTCGTTGTAGCAAGGGATGACGACGCTGAGATCGAGCGCTTTTGAGTCGCGGGACGACGATGCCACCGGGAGCCTCCGGAACCGTTCAAGGCGTACGCGCAAGTCGAGTGGCGGCACGCAACGGGGCCAGCACTTTCGACAATCGCGGCGGGAAGGTCAAGCCGACCGTCGCGCCTCCAGTCCCATTGCCACGCCATACCCGTCCCACAGCGCGTCTTCCATGCTCGAGTAGACCCACGCGCCATAGCGGCCCAGCGAGTGCACACCCTGCTGCTGCAGCCACGGAAAGATCGCCTCCTTGGCCGGGAAGTAGTGCTGATCGAACACGACGTAGCCGTACTTCAGGTGCCGCGCGACCTCGACCTCGACCTGAGTGTCGTCGTCCAACCAGCCCCGCTCACGCAGGAAGGCCCGCACCGAAGCCTTGACCTCGTCCAAGCGGATCGGCCGGTCGTTCGCCACCTCGACGTACAGCCCCGACTTGCCGGCAGGCGCCAGGCTGGGCACCGCGTTCGAGAACGAGCCGATCCGATAGAAAGGCGTTTCCGGATCGGGCACATACAACCATTGGATGTCGTCGAGCACCGGCCGCGCGATGCCGTACAACAGGTACGTCATCTCGGTGCAGCGCAGCTTCGACCGCGCCTCGGCCACGTCAGCGGGCACGTCGGTTGCCAGATCCAGAAGATCGGGCAGCGCCACCGACGACACCAGCTGGTCGTACTGCACCACCTGACCGTCACTCAACACGCAAGTCCGCTTCTGCAGGTCGATCGTCGTCGGCTGCGTGTTCAGCCGCACCTTGTCGGTCGGAATGCCGCGCACGATGGCCCGCGCGAACGTCTCGATGCCGCCCGTGCGCGGATACACGAAGCTGGCGTTGTAGCCCGCCTGATCATCGACAAGCCCAAGCGCACCCGCCGTCATCTGCGACAGGTTGGGGCGCGGCAGGAAGCGGTGACACCAGTCCGCAGCGATCTCTTGCGGTTGCACGCCCCACAGCTTGGTATTGTACGGCACCATGAACGCGTCGGTGATGCCGTCGCCGAACTTCTGCCGACAGTAGTCCTCGAAGTGCGCCGGCGGCCCAAACTCGCCCCTCGCCTCCTTCAGTGACGCGTCGATCGCACCCTGCAGGCACTTGTGCACGACCGGCAGCGGCAGACCAAACAGGTTGGCCTGAAAGGGGAAATGCGTCAGCGCCCCGTGCGACCAGATGCGGCTGCGGCGCGCAACCCGGTGCATCTCGTCGCCCATCACCTCGTCGACGAACGCCCTCATCTCAGGATAGCGCAGGTGCAACCAATGGCCGGTGTGGTCGAAGAAATAGCCTTGGATCTCCTCGGTTCGGGTCAGTCCGCCCAGCCGGGCATCGCGCTCGACCAGCAGATACGACGCCATCGACGCGTCGCCCGTGTCGCGCGCGCGGCGCTCCAGGTGCCAAGCCGTCGACAGGCCGGTCAGCCCTCCGCCCAGGATCAGCGTGCGGACTCGGGTCACGGATGGCCTCCGCCCTCAGGCACGTGGACGCGAACGACGCCGGTGGGGTCGTCGTCCAACCCTTCCAGCCAATGCCCCATGCGATCACGCTTGGTCTGCAAATACCGCACGTTGTCGCGGGTGGGGGCGATCTCGATCGCGACGCGTTCAGCGACCTCGATGCCCAACCGCTGCAGCGCCCAGACCTTGGCCGGGTTGTTCGTCAGCAGGCCGATGCGGGCCATGCCCACATCGCGGAGAATTTGCGCCGCCACGGCGTAGTCGCGCTCGTCGGGAGCAAAGCCCAGCCGCAGGTTGGCCTCGACCGTGTCGGCACCCTGATCCTGCAAGGCATAGGCGCGGATCTTCTGGATCAGGCCGATGCCCCGCCCTTCCTGCCGCAGGTACACGACCGCGCCGTACCCCGCCCGCGCCACCCGCCGCATCGCTTCGTGCAGCTGGTCGCCGCAGTCGCAGCGTTGCGAGTGCAGGATGTCGCCCGTCAGGCACTGGCTGTGCAGGCGAACCAAGGGCAGCGCCTCGGGATCCTCGGCCGGTCCCTCGCGCGTCAAGGCGATGTGACTGGTGCCGTCGATGTCGTTTTCGTAGATGCGGATGCGGAAGGGACCGTCGCTGGTCTCGACCATGCCGTCGGACACCACGTGTACCAACCGTTCGTGGGCGGCGCGGTAGGCCAGCACGTCGCTGACGCGAACCACCGGCCATCCCCGCTGTTCGGCAAACACCTCCACATCCTCGGGTTGCAGCGGGTCCAGTCCGTCGACGACGTGCGACAGCGCCGCGGCGGGCTGCAAACCGGCCATGACGACGAGGTCGTGCGCGGCGTCGCTGCCATAGGGCCGCTCGAACGAACCCAGAACGCCCACGATGCTGGGCATGATGTGTCCGGGACGCACGAAGTCGTCCAGCGTGGTGTGCGGGTCGGCAACCGCGACGATGGTCTGCGAACGGTCGGCGACCGAGATGCCGGTCGAAACGCCGCGCGCTGCCTCGACACTGACGCCATAGCGGGGCGTAGTCACGGCCGCACGCCTTCGCTCCAGCGCCGGACACCCCAGCGCTTGCGCGCGCGCCTCGGTCATCGTCACGGCGATCACGCCGCGGGCATGGTGGGCAAGCTCGTTGACGGCATCGCCACTTGCGTGCTGTGCCGCAAGCACCGCGAAGACCGACGATCCGCCGGCCAGGTCCTCGACCAGGGCGACGATTCGCCCCACGCGCAGGGCGGCAAGGGCAAGCTCGACCGGCGTGTCGGCAGGGTCCGCCAAACCGGGGTCGAGGGGAGGAACGAGGGCATGGGGGTCGCGCATGGAGGCTCCGTTGGGGCGCGGGATTGTCGCCGCGGTATCGCTGCGAGTCAAAGCGAAGCGGTCGGGCGGCGCATCGAGGCTGGGGATTTCGACGCGGTTTCGATGCGATGCGGGCGTCCAACCGGCCTGATTCGCCGCCAATGCCCGCAACTCTTGGGCCTTTCCCGAAGTCCCAAGCCGTGATAGCTTCCCGCCGCCCGCGTCCCGGCGGCCCCCCCTTTTCGCACAACGGCCGCCTCGGAAGACACCGCTGCCGCACTCGAGAACGAGCTTGGCGGGAGACGCGCAGGACAACGACTTCTCGGAGCCGACAAGATGAGTGGACACAACAAATGGAGCACGATCAAGCACAAGAAGGGCAAAGCCGACGCTGAGCGCGGCAAGATCTTCACCAAGCTGATCAAGGAGATCACCGTGGCAGCCCGAATGGGCGGCGGTGACATCGCCGGCAACGCCCGGCTGCGCAAGGCCGTGCTGGAAGGCCGCGCCAACAACATGCCCGCCGAAAACATCAAGCGCGCGATCATGAAGGGCACGGGCGAGCTCGAGGGCGTCGTGTACGAAGAGTACACCTACGAAGGCTACGGCCCGAACGGCGCTGCGGTGCTGGTCGATGCCATGACCGACAACAAGAACCGGACCACCGGCGAAGTGCGCCTCGCTTTCAACAAGTGCGGCGGCAAGATGGCCGTGGTCGGTTCGGTCGCGTACCTGTTCCGCACCGCGGGCCACATCACGGTCGACAAGGCCAAGGTCAACGAAGACGAGCTGATGCTGGTCGCCTTGGATGCCGGCGCCGTCGATGTCGAGGCGGAAGACGACCAGTGGATCATCGAGACCGGCTTTGAGGACCTGTGGGAAGTCCGCGAGAAGCTCGAGGCCGCCGGCATCGCCATCGCCGACACCAAGACGGTCAAGCTGCCGTCCCTGACCGTCGAGCTGGGCGGCAAGGACGCCGATACCATGCTCAAGCTGATGGACATGCTCGAGGACAACGACGACGTGCAGCACGTGTGGTCGAACTTCGATCTGGACGACGCCACCGTCCAAAGGTTGAACCAATGATGAACACTTGCCTTTCTCGTTCTCGCCTGGTCTCTCTCGTCGCGCTCACCGGTTTGCTTGCCGTCGCTGCGGTCCAGTCGGGCTGCCGCGGTTGCAGCGACAAGCCCAAGGAGCCGACGGGTGCCAGCACCGCCCCCACGGGCGCGACGGGTCTGCCCACGGCCGCCACGCCCAGCGAGCTGCCGGCGGACACGACGCTCGTCGAGCCCAAGTACCTGGGTCCCAGCTCAGAGACGCTGGACGGCTGGCGCATCACCACCGGATTCGCAAACGCTGAAGGCAAGGCCGTTTCCGCGCCCGCAGCCTACGAGCAGACCAAGATCTACGTGACGGTGCTGGACCCCGAGAATCGCCCGATCGGCAAGTTCGACAAGCTCGAGCGTGGCGACATGCACGGCTTCCTGGTGGCGCGTGACCTGCGGCAGGCGCTGTACGCCTCGGCCAACGGCTCGATCCGTGAAGGCGCCGACGCCCGCGAGCTGTCGTTCAAGCCCGGCGAGGGCGGCGACCACGCGCTGATCGTCGTGTTCCGTCCGATCGGCGGCAAGCCCAAGGTCGTCTCGTCGCCCGTGACCATCAAGGGCGCCCTGCCCGAGGTGATGGGCCCCGGCGTCGTCGGTATGGCCCAGAAAGCAGAGGCCGGTCAGGACAAGCTGCTGCTGACCCCCACGCCCGCACAGCCCATCGTCGGCCAGCCGGTCACGCTGCTGGTGCAGGATATGGACGAAAAGGGCGCCACGCGCAGCGAGATCAAGCTGCCGTTCGTGGTCGTGCTGAATGACCAGCTGGGCATCGGCGAAGTCGTCGAGTGGGATGCGGCTGGCAAGGCGGTGTGGACGCCCCGCAAGGCCGGCGACTATCTCGTGCTCGCGCCGCCGACCAATGGTGCCAAGGCGCTGCCGTTCAAGCTGAACGTGATCGCGCCGCCCGTGCCCGCCAAGCCGTAAGGGCGCGGCCGCTCTGCCCTCCGACCGCAGCCCTGCCCGCGCGCAGCGGTCGCCCGACCGCGTCTCCCCACGCGTGAGGCTCGACATGCACCTCCTTGACGAACTCGCCTGGCGCGGTCTCGTGCATCAGGTCACCGACCCCGAGGTCGCCCGCGAGGCCCTTTCCGGCCACATTCGCGCCTACATCGGCTTCGACCCATCGGCTGCCAGCCTGCACATCGGCTCGCTACTGCCGATCCTGACGCTGCGGCGCCTGCAGCTGGCCGGGCACACGCCCATCGCGCTGGTCGGCGGCGGCACCGGCATCATCGGCGACCCCAGCGGCAAGTCGGCCGAGCGCAAGCTGCTGGACGCCGACACCGCCAAGGCCAACGCGCTGGCGATCCGCCACCAGGTCGAGCACTTTCTGGCCAAGGACGGCCCCAACGCCGCCGTGTTCACCGACAATCTCGAGTGGCTGGGCGAGGTTCGGCTGCTCGACTTCCTGCGCGACTTCGGCAAGCACTTCTCCGTCAACGCGATGGTGCAGCGCGACTCGGTCAAGAAGCGCCTCGAAGAGCGCGATCACGGCATCTCGTTTACCGAATTCAGCTACATGCTGCTGCAGGCGTACGACTTCTGGACGCTGTGGCGCGACCACGGCTGCCGGGCACAGCTGGGCGGGTCGGACCAATGGGGCAACATCGTGTCGGGCATCGACCTGATCGGTCGGCTGGCGCGCGAGGATGGAGCCAACGCCGGGACGCCCTTTGGCGTCACGATGCCGCTTGTCACCACCCGCAGCGGTCAGAAGTTCGGCAAGACCGAAGCTGGCGCCATCTGGCTGGACCCCAAGCTGACAACGCCGTATCGGTTCTACCAGTTCTGGATCAACGTCGAGGACGCCGACGTCGGCCTGTACCTGCGCTACTTCACGTTCCTTTCCCGCGAGGCTGTCGAGGCGCTGGAAGCTCGCCATGCCCTGGCGCCGCACCTGCGCGAGGCGCAACGCACGCTGGCCCACGAAGTCACGATGCTGGTGCACGGCGAGGCGCAAACCGACGGCGCGGAACAGGCCAGCAAGGTGCTGTTCGGCGGCGATCCGCGTGGGGCACCGCTGAGCACGTTCGCCATGCTGGCGGGCGAGATCCCCTACCAGGACCATCCGGCGCTGACCGACCAGACGTTGGTGACCGTGCTGGTGGGCGAGACTGAGACGCACCCGTTCCGCAGCAACGGCGAGGCCAAACGGGCCTTGCAGGCGGGCAGCGTGTCGTGGAACGGCGTCAAACTGGGTCAGGACCTGCAGACGCCCATCGTCGGCTTGGGCCTGCTGCACCAGCGGCTGGGTCTGGTGCGGGTCGGCAAGAAGCAGTACTACCTCGCACGATTCTCCTGATCTCTTGAAGTGTTGCGGAGCTCCATGACCGACCTGGCCACCACCGCCTGGCTGCGCGCAGCGCTCGAACACCCGCCCGCGGCCAGGATCGAGGTCGGCACCAACCGTGCGTCGGCGGTGCTGGTGCCGGTGCTGCGACGGCCCGATGGCCCCACCGTGTTGTTCGTGCGCAAGTCGACCCAGCTAAACCGCCACGCGGGCCAGATCGGCTTTCCCGGTGGCGCCGTAGACCCTGAGGATGCCGATCTGGTGGCGACGGCGCTACGCGAAGCCTGGGAAGAGGTGGGGCTCGCAGCCGACCGCGTCGAGATCTTGGGAAGACTGAATGAAGACAGGACGTTTGTGACCGACTACCACATCGCTCCAATCGTGGGCTGGGTGGTGGACCCGCCGCCCGAGTGGCGACTGGACGAGCGGGAGATCGAGGCGACGCTCGAGATCCCCTTGGACGAGATCGTCGCGACCGACCCGGCGGGATGGCTGGAGTTCACCGCGTACGGACAGCAACTCCGCGCGCCGCGGTTCGAATTCCGCGACGGCACGATCGTCTGGGGTGCGTCGGCGCGGATCCTGATCGACCTGCAGCAGCGGCTGCGGAACGCTCGCACAGGGCGTTGACGCAAGGTGTCATTCGACGACAATGCTCGTGCCTCTTTGGGCACTTCCGGCGGACAACATGAGCGGTGCCCGGGTCATCAAACGCTATGCCAACCGCAAGATGTACGACACTGAGCTGTCTTGCTACGTGACGCTCGAAGAGGTCGCGGCCATGGTCCGCGCCGGCCAGGATGTGCAGGTCATCGACAACAAGACCAAGCGCGACCTGACCGAAGTGACGCTGACCCAAGCGTTGCTCGACTCTGAGCGCCGCAACCGCGGCTCGGTGCCGCTGACCGGCCTGCGAACGCTGATCGAGCAGGGCAACGAGTTCCTGCACAAGCGGTTCGCAGAGCCCGTGCAGCGGGTCCGCACCGACGCAGAGCGCACGGTCACGGCCTGGAAGGACGAAGCCGAGCGCACCGTGACGGCGTGGAAGTCCGAGGCCGAGCGCCGCGCTGAGCGTGTGCTGCACCGCAAGGGTGCCGGTGACAACGAGACGGAAGAACCGTCACAGTCCTCCGAGTCCGAGGCGACCTCCAAGCGCTCGTCCGCCGCCAGCCAGACGTTTGTCGGGCAGACGCAGAAGGCGGTCGACGATCTGCAACAGCGTCTGGATGAAGGCATTCGCCACGCTGTCGCCGCTCTGGGCCTACCTGTGCGAGAACAACAGGAGCTTGCGGACCTCAGGCGCCGGGTCGAAGCTCTGGAGGCGCGACTGGCCGAGCTGGAGGCCCCGCGCGACCCACCGGACGCCGCAACCTGAGACCCCATCGCATGAATCCCGCACCCGCCGCCTGCGTCCCTTGGACGGGGACCGACCGGACGAAGCGGCCCGACTCCCGAACGACCCCCATGCCGCCCGAACAACCCCGCGGGCAAAGGAGCTTCCGATGAAGATTCGAGCCTACCCCCTTTGGATCGCCCTGATGCTCGCGATCGGTGCCACCGCGTTGGTTGGCGTCAAGGCCTACGCAGCACCCGAAGCCACCTCAGAGGTCGACGAGGACGAGATCCCTGGCGAGGCGTACATCCGCATGAAGCTGGAGTTCGTGAAGTTCACGCTCGATGGCAAGGAATGGGAGAACCACGAGTACGTCGACGGTGCCAAGACGCTGGTCATCCGCGGCATCGGTCGCGATGAAGAGCACACGGTCGTTCTGAGCCCGCGGGACGGCATCGCCGAGCCCAGCACGCTGACCCTGGCCAAGGCCGACTTCAAGCGCACCATCCTCAAAGCCAAGGGAAAGACGCGGTTCGTGGCCTATCGCGCCAACTACAATGTCGACTTCGGCAAGTCCGGGCAGCCGGCCCAGCCTGAGAAGAACGTCGACAAGGCTAAGGGCGACGAGACGGCGCCCGCTTCCGACGAAGACAAGCAGTCCAAGCCCAAGGTCAAGAAGAAGGACAAGTAGTGACCCGGGAATTCGCCGCCGGTCCGCTAGCGCCTGTTGCCGAACAATCGCAGCAGGAACAAGAACATGTTGATGAAGTCGAGGTAGAGGTTCAGGGCGCCGCGGATGGCCCACTGGCTCGCCTCACGCTGATCCGCAAAGCCCGTGTAGCCCAGCTTGCGAAAGCGCTGCGC
>JBMOIG010000065.1:0-26386 GCA_049317445.1 Myxococcota bacterium
CTCTGAGTTGCGGTCGTACTGGGGCAGCATCAGCCGAAACCCGACACCATCGCGCACCGCCAGATCGGCAAATGCCTCGATCTCGTGATGGTTGCTCTGCAGCAGCACCATGCTGTAACGCAGCGAGCCCTGCATCCGACCCTCGCGCCGCGCTGCCAGCAACAAGTCCAGATGCTGGCGAAGGCGGGAAAAGGGCAGACCGCGGTGGACCTTGCGGTAGGTCGCCGCCGTCGCGGCGTTGACGCTCACCACCAGCGAAAGGCGAGGCCCCCCTGGCCGCCACAGCGCCTGCTGCAGCCGGGGCGTCAGATACGACCCGTTCGTCACCAGGAAGAACATCAAATCAGGGTACTTGCTGAAGTCACAGGTGGTCAGCAGCTTGCGCAAAACCGGCGATGCCAGCGGTTCGCCCCCGGACAGGTCCAGATGGTGCAGACCGGGCGTCAGCTCGAGGACAGCGTCGTAGAAGGTCCGCGGCAGCTCATCGGCCAGCGTGCCCGTCTCGCCGCACGGGCACATCACGCAGTCGTAGTTGCAGTACGTTGTGGGTCGGCAGTGCAGGGTCGCGGGCGGCGTGTCCAGCGAGAGGCGACCGGCCCAAATCGCCTCCACTGTCTCGAGCTGCGCCTGAACCAGCGCTGGCGAACCGCCGTGCAGGACAAGCCGGTCCAACGTGGCGCTGCCGTCGTTCCATCGAGGACAGGTGTTCCGGCAGGTGCGACCCGGGTCGCCCGCGACCATCGCCTCACGAAACCGCTGCATCGACGGGGCGTTCCACAGGGTGGCGATCGGCGTCCCCAGCGGCGCCTGGGCCCGATGAACCGGATAGTCAAAGCAGCAGGGCGCGAAGTCACCGAATTCGTTCGACACCTCTAGATACGTCCACGGCAGGGTGCAGGCCCGCTGCGGCAAGTCTGCGACCGGCACCAGATCTCGCAGCTGCACGGACTCGCCCCGTCGGTCCACCAGCCGCTCGCGGGCTTGCTGTTGCCAAGGCCGACGCGAAACCGGCGCGCGGGGATGGTGCCTGCCCTCGCTTGCACACGCGGAGGCCAGCGCACGCGCGATCCAGACATCGACATCAGCGGTGTCACCCAGCGCCAGCCCCAGCGCACCGGTGGCTGCCGACAGGGCTGCGCGGTCGAGATCCGTCCGCTCATAGTTCAACGGTGCGCCGCCCAAGCGACCGAACGGAAGGTGGCCGGAATCCGACGCTTGCGAAGAGGCCGTCCACAGCACGACCTCGCGGCCACCCCCCGGGTCGACAAGGCCCAACCGCACCCGCTCACCCGCCGGCCGGACGAACGCCAGCTGCCAGCCACCCGCGAGCATGGTGCCGACCGCCAAGGGGCCGAACGCGAGCAGCGTGGCGGGGCGTGCGTCGACGGGGGGCGTGCAGGGGGCGGCAGCGGGTGGCATCGGATGATGCTCGCTGCCGTGGGGTCGGGGGTCAAGGTGGCGCGGGAGCTCTGGCCGCAGGGCATCGGTCTCAGAAGGTCCAGCCGCCGATGACCCACGACTCCCAGATCCCGTCGGTCTGATCGCCCGCCTTGCCTGCCCCTGCCATGGCCGTCACAAGGACGTGCATCGGCGCGATCGGAAAGAACGAGATGCTCGGTCCTGCCAAGTACTCCTGCTCGTCGAACGAGAAGCGGTCGTTCTTGCGGTCGAAGAGTGACGCTTTGGCTTCGAGACCGACCGAGAACAGCTCATCGGCCACGGTGTACGAAAGGCCTGTCGTCAGGGCGTATTCGTTCGACTGGTTGTCGCCCAGCTTTCGCTCCAGGACGAGATTGGCGCCGGCGTGCCAGCGCGGGGCCAGCTCGCCGCCCAGCAACACCTTGCCCTCGAGGTAGTCGGGATCGCCACCCTCGCGACTCCACTCGAGATACAGCGTAGGGTTGCCCCACAGCTTGCCCCAGTCGGCCAGCGCATAGCGGAGCTCGATCTTCTGCTTCTTGGTCTCGATGGCACCCTTCCACCCCTCCTGCTGGGTCACGAGGTACAGGTCGAGCTGCAGACGGTAGCCCAAGCCCATCTCGATCTCGTAGAAGTCCTGAATCCGTCTGGCGTCCAGCAGGTTGTCGAGCGGGGCGTTCCACCGGTTCCAGTACTCGACCGTCACCTTGCCCTTGGGCACGACGTAGACGCGCGTGCTCGGGAAGCGCCGGTTGGCCGTCCAGCGCGGCTGGCCATAGGTGCCGATGCGCTCCTCTTCGCGCAGCACCCGGGTGCCACGGACCTCCAGAGGTGGCAACAGCCAAGGCCGCACGGGATAGGCGCTTTCGCCTTCGACTGTCGGTGTTTCGCCCGGCGACTCGACCGCGTGGGAAGGGGCCGGCAGTGCGTCTGCCTCAGCCAAGGCTGGTGCGGCACGCAAGGAAAGCAGGGCCAAGGCGGCCGTCAGGACTCGGGTCGTGCGCATGTCGGGAACCTCTTGCGCGCTTGCTGCGCGGAATGTGATCTTCACTCCACGCTGCATTGCTGCCTAGACGGACTGCCCCGGGCGAGAAACGGGGAGAGTTCCGGGGGCGCAATAGGGGAAGACCCTTGGGCTGTGGCGCCTCGCGGGCTGGAGGACTCTGCAGCTGCACCAACTCGTCCCCAACCGTCCGCAAGTCGGCGCAGGAGCGAGGATTGCGGGGGACGAACCGCCGGCGTTCGACACGCTGCAACGGGTCGCAGGTTTGGTGACGGTGCTCGGACGGGTCGTCTTCGTGTTGGGTATCCCGACCGGAGTCGTGACGTTCTTCCACTGGCGTGCATGGCTTGGCCCGCAGCCCCGCTCCGCCTATGCTCACCCCATGAACGCCCCGCGCCATCCCCCTGTCACCCTGCGCAACCTGCTGCTGCTCGCCGTTGCGGTCGTCCTGCCCGCGACCGCGCGCGCCGACTTCGCCGCCCGGCTGGCCGAGTGCCCGCAGCTCGAGCTCGCGACCTGCCCTGCGCTGGTGCAGGCGGCCGCGGCCAAGGTGGAAGCCGTTCGTGACTTGGTGGCCGTGCTGGAGCGCCCGTCGGCTCCTACCGTTGACCGCGCTCGGGCGGCCGTGGCACTGGGACTATTGGACGCCCGCGAACAGGCGGACCTGCTTTACGAAACGGCCGAATCGTTGCAGGGCGACCCGCTGCGTGCCGATGTCCTGCTGGCATTGGCAAGGCTGGGCGACCGTCGCGCGGTGCGGCCGCTTCTGGATGTGCTCGGCGGACTCAACCCGACCGCACGCAAAGTCGCAGCCCAGGGGCTAGCGATGCTGCAGAGTCCGCTGGCTGTGCCGTCGCTGGTCCGTGCGCTGCGCGATGGCGATCCCGAGGTTGCGGCCGCCGCCGCTCGCGCACTCGGGCGACATGGCAGTCAGGCGGGTGAACCTGAGTTGATCGCCCTTGCGGCTCGCCCCAGCGCTCCGGTGGGCGTGCGGGTGGCCGCCATGGACGCATTGGCTGCACAGGGAGCGCTACGGGCCGCCGGACTCGCCACCTGGCTGGTGGCGGCCCCTGAGCGCGATCTGGGCCGGGCCGCCCTGCGACTGCTGGCCGCCGTGCCGGTGAAGTGGGCCGAACCTGCTGTTCAATTCGCGTTGCGAAAGACCGGGTTGCGTGGCGAGGCGGCGCTGGCTGCGGCGGCCCTGGGCATGAAGGGAGCAGCTGCGGGGTTGGTGGCTGCAGCGGTCGCCACCGATTTGCAGGACGACGAGCAGGTGGGCGTCCTGCAGGCGCTGGTCGCGGGAAAACCGGTTGGAGCGGCCCCCGCGCTGGCCAAGCGTCTGCCCTCTGCCCCGTCCACGCAGCAGGCCAGAATCCTGCGCGCGCTGGCAGACTTGGGCGACCCGACGGTCGTACGTGAGGTCGTGCCTTTCACCGAGTCCGCCGACCCCACGCTTGCCAACGACGCGGTGTTCGCGCTAGAGAACCTGACCGGCCGCAAGCTGGGACGCGATGCGAGGGCTTGGCGCGTACTCGCCGGATTGCCGCCACTTCCGCCCGTCGCCGCCCCCGCAGCCCCCGCCCCGAAACGCCACTGAACGCCACTGAACGCCCCAAGGAGAACGCCATGCCCCTGTCCCGCAACGAGATGGCTGCCCGCGTCGCTGAGGAGCTGCAGGACGGCTTCTACGTCAACCTGGGCATCGGCATGCCGACCCTTGTCGCCAACTTCATTCCGCCCGGCATGGACGTGATCCTGCAGAGCGAAAACGGAATGCTCGGCGTCGGCCCGTTTCCCTACGAAGGCGACGAAGACCCCGACCTGATCAACGCAGGCAAGCAGACCATCACGCAACTACCCGGGTCGTCGTACTTTTCGTCGGCAGAGTCCTTCGCGATGATCCGCGGTGGCCACGTGGACCTGACGATTCTGGGGGCCATGCAGGTGTCCGAAGCGGGCGATCTGGCCAACTGGACCGTGCCCGGCAAGATGATCAAGGGCATGGGCGGCGCAATGGACCTCGTCGCGGGCGCCAAGCGCGTCGTGGTCACGATGACCCACTGCGACAAGACGGGCGAGCGCAAGATCCTGCGCGAGTGCACCCTGCCGCTGACCGGCAAGAAGGTGGTGCACCGGATCGTCACGGACATGGCCGTCATCGACGTGACGCCTGAGGGCCTGATCCTGCGCGAGATCGCCAGCGACACCACCGTTGAGGAGGTCCTGCGCCTGACCGACGCGCCGCTGCAGGTCGCTCCTGAAATTCGCGTGCTGAAGGCGACTGCGACTGCGGCCTGAACCGCAGCGCCCCCACGAGTCCCCCCGACTCCACCGCGGAGCCCCTGCTTCGCCCAGAGGCGCCCATGCGCAACTCGTATCCGGTCACCGCCCCCCTGGACCGCCTGGTTTCCGTCGTCATGGCCGGTGGCAGCGGTACGCGGTTTTGGCCCCTGTCGCGCAAGGACGAACCCAAGCAGCTGCTGAAGTTCTTTGGCGACAAGACCTTGCTACGCACCACCGTCGACCGTATCGCGCCCCTGTGCCCACCGCAGCGGCAGCTTGTCGTCACCGCCGCACATCTGGTCGATGCCGTGCAGGCCGTGCTGCCCGAGCTGGGTCCCGGCCAGATTCTGGGCGAGCCGGCCCCGCGCAACACCGCACCCTGCATGGCGTTGGCGGCGATGGTGGCGCAGCAGCTGGTCAGCGACGCGATCCTGGTGCTGCTGCCCGCCGACCACTACGTCGCCGATGCGCAGAAGTTCCGCGATGCGCTGACGATCGCCGTCCAGCACGCAGAGCGCGGGCACATCGTGACCTTGGGCGTGACGCCCAGCCAGCCCGAGACCGGCTATGGCTACATCCAGCTGGATCAGGAGGTTGGCGAGGGTGTGTCGAAGGTGGCGCGGTTTGTCGAGAAGCCCGACTTCGAGACCGCCATGCGCTATCTCGAGGGCGGCAAGCACCTGTGGAACGCGGGCGTGTTCGTGCTGCGAGCCGACGTGGCCATGCGGGCGCTGGACGAACACGTGCCGGCCATCGGCGTTGCCCTGGGCGAGCTGCGCGCCGGCGTGCATCGCTTTGACAGCGAGGCATTCGCAGCCATCGTACGCGTCGCCTTCCGCCACTGCCCGTCGGTCAGCATCGACTACGGCGTGATGGAGCGTGAGACCGATCTGCGCGTCGTGCGGCTGGATGCCGGCTGGAGCGACGTCGGCACGTGGCACTCCGTTCTGGGGCTGCGGCCCGCGGGCGAGGAGAACTTCGTGCACGGCCCCGTGTCGGCGCTGGATTGCCACAACAGCGTGCTGATCTCGAAGGGGCCGTACCTCGCCGCCGTCGGTCTGGTCGGCATGGCCGTCGTCGTCACCGACAAAGCCACGCTGGTGCTGCCGGTCGACCGCTCGCAGGACGTTCGGCAGGTCGTCGACGAGGTCGCGCGCTTGGGCCGATCAGACCTGCTATAGGCCACTGAAATCGATTCGTTTCCACCCATCCACCCGGACCCCAGAACGGAGCCCCTGTTGAACGCCAACATCTTTCGTGCCTTGGACATCCGCGGTCTGGTCGAGCGAGACCTGCCCCTGCCGGTCGTGCGGTCGCTGGGCCGTAGCATCGGCACCTTGGTGCGCCGCAAGGGCCTGAAGCCGGTCGTCGCCGTGGGCCGCGATGCGCGTCTGTCGAGTCCTTCGCTGCGTGATGCGCTGGTCGAGGGGCTGGTCGCTTCGGGGGTGTCGGTCGTCGACATCGGCCTGTGCGCGACGCCCATGCTGTACTTCGCCGCCCACACGCTGGACATCTGCGGTGGCGTGATGGTCACCGGCAGCCATAACCCCCCAGGAGACAACGGGTTCAAGATCACGCTGAATCGGCTGAGCCTGCACGGGGACGACATCCAGCAGCTGCGTCGCACCATCGAGTCGGGCGACTACGAGACGGGGGAAGGTACCGTCAGCTTCCACGAGATCCACCGACCGTACGCCGACTGCATCATCGACGGCATCCGCCGCGGCCCGCGCGCACTGAAGGTCGTCGTCGATGCCGGCAACGGACCGACGGGGCCGGTCGCGCCCGGGCTGCTGCGACGCCTGGGCGTGGATGTGGTCGAGCTGTATTGCGATCTCGACGGCAACTTCCCCCATCACCACGCGGACCCCACGGTGCCCGAGAACCTGGTCGACCTGCAGGCGGCGGTGACGGCGCACGGCGCAGATCTGGGCATCGCGTATGACGGCGACGGCGACCGGATTGGCGTGGTCGATGCAGACGGCCGGATCCTGTGGGGCGACCAGCTGATGGTCATTCTGGCGCGGGCGCTGCTGCAAGAAGTCCCCGGGGCCGCGATCGTCGCGGAGGTCAAGTGCAGCCAGACGCTGTTTGATGACATCGCGCGCCACGGCGGCCGGCCGGTGATGAGCCAGGTCGGCCACAGCCTGATCAAGGGGCGGATGAAGCTGGAGCACGCCGAGCTCGCCGGCGAGATGAGCGGTCACATCTTCTACAAACACCGCTACTTCGGCTTCGACGACGCGATGTACACCACGTGCCGCCTGATCGAGATCCTGCAGCACACCGAAGAGCCGGTGTCCGCGCTGTTGGCGGGTCTGCCGCCCACGTTTGCGACGCCTGAGCTGCGCTTGGACTGCCCGGACGACCTGAAGTTCGGTGTGGTCGCTGCCGTCACCGCCGCATTTCGCGCGACCCACGAGGTCATCGACATCGATGGCGTGCGGGTGCGCTTTCCCGATGGCTGGGGTCTGGTGCGCGCGTCCAACACCGGTCCCGTGCTGGTGATGCGCTGCGAGGCCGAGACGCCCGAAGGCCGCGACCGCATCCAGGCCGAGCTGACCCGCGCGGTCGCAAACGCCAAGAAGATTGCATCCGTGGGTGAGGTGCCGGCGTGACCCAGGCCGACCCGAGTTTGGCCGCGCCACTGGAGCTCGGGGCGTTGGACGCCGACGTCGTGCGGCGCACCGCGCACTTGGCCCGACTGGAGCTGCAGCCCGACGAGGCAGAGCGCTTCCTGACCGATCTGGAACGGATCTTGGGCGATTTCAAGGACCTGCAGGGAATCGACACGACGGGCTTGCCCCCCATGGTGCACCCGACCGACGCCGCGATGCCGCTGCGCGAAGACAACGTGCGACCCGGCGTGGACCCGCAGTCGATGCTGGATCAAGCACCGCGGGCCGAAGGCGGCCTGTTTCTGGTGCCACGGGTGGTCGGATGACGCCTCTGCTGCCTCACGAGCGGTCGCTGACGGCCTGCGCGCAGGCGATCGCAGCGGGTGACGTGTCGGCCGAGGCGGTGACGCGCGCCGCGTTGGAGCGCATCGAAGCACAAAACCCTCTGCTGAATGCCTATTTGCACGTGGCCGCGACCTCTGCGCTGCAGCAGGCGCGGGCCGTCGATCAGACGCGCGCTGCGGGGGAGATGCTGGGGCCACTGGCCGGCGTGCCCATTTCGGTCAAGGACTTGATCGCGGTGCAGGGAATGCCGCTGACGGCCGGGTCGCGGATTCTGCAAGGTTACACGCCCCCTCGCGACGCAACCGTGGTCCAGCGGCTGCGGGCGGCGGGCGCGGTGATTCTGGGCAAGACCAACCTGGACGAGTTCGCGATGGGCTCGTCAAACGAGGCGTCGGCCTACGGTGCCGTTCGCAACCCTTGGAACACACAGCGCGTTCCAGGCGGTTCGTCGGGCGGTGCGGCGGCGGCGGTGGCGGCGGGTCTGGGCGTGGCGGCGCTGGGCACGGACACCGGCGGGTCGATTCGCCAACCGGCGGCGCTGTGCGGGATCGTGGGACTCAAGCCCACCTACGGCCGGGTTTCGCGTTTGGGCGTCGTGGCCTACGCGTCGTCGCTGGACCAGGTCGGGCCGATGACGCGCACAGTGAGAGACGCCGCGCGGTTGCTGCAGGTGATCGGCGGTCCGGACCCCGACGACGCCACCAGCGATGGCCGCACCCTGCCCGATCTGGAAGCGGACCTTGATCGTGGAGTTGCAGGCTTGCGCGTGGGCGTGCCCCACGAGTTTCTGGACGGCGCACAGGGGCTGGACGTGGCCGTGCGAACCCGCATCAACAGCGCCCTGCTCGCCCTGCAAGTTCGCGGCGCGACACTGGTTCCCGTGGCCCTGCCGCATACGCGACACACGCTGGCCACCTATTACCTGATCGCCACCGCCGAGGCCTCGGCCAACCTGGCCCGCTATGACGGCGTGCGCTTTGGCCGACGCGCAGAGGCGCGACCCAGCGACGGCATCGACGACCTGTATGCCCGCAGCCGCGGCGAGGGCTTCGGCACCGAGGTAAAGCGCCGCATCCTTTTGGGAACATTCGCTCTTTCTGCCGGGTATCGCGACGCTTGGTACGACAAGGCCTGCCGGGTGCGCCGCCTGATCCACGACGACTTCGACCGGGCGTGGCAGACCTGCGACGTGCTGGCGGGACCGACCTCGCCCGTGGTCGCGTGGAAACTTGGTGAATTCGTACAGGATCCGCTGGCGATGTACCTGATGGACGTCTTCACCTTGGGCGTGAATCTGGCCGGGTTGCCGGCGCTGTCGCTGCCGGTGGGGCTGCATCCGGACACGCTGCCGGTGGGGCTGCAGCTGATCGGCCGGCCGTTCGACGAGGCGACGCTGCTGCGCGCCGGAGCGGCAGTCGAGGCGGACGCCGGCACGCTCGAGCCCCCGCGTGTGCCGGGCGCCGTCGACGGGAGGCCGGCATGAGCACATCGGGAGCCCCGAACTGGCAACCGGTCATCGGTCTGGAAGTGCACGCGCAGCTGCGGACATCCACCAAGATCTTCTGCAGTTGCCCCACGAGTTTTGGCGCTGCACCCAACACCCACGTCTGTCCGGTGTGTCTGGGGCTGCCCGGAGCGCTGCCGGTGCTGAACCGCGCCGCCGTACAGCTGGCGGTGCGCATGGGGCTGGCGGTGGACTGCACGATTGCGCCGCGGTCGGTCTTTGCGCGCAAGAACTACTTCTATCCCGACCTGCCCAAGGGCTACCAGATCTCGCAGGCCGAGCTGCCGGTGTGTCTGGATGGCCACCTGAACCTGGAACTCCCTGGCCCGACTGCGGATTCTCCGGCGCTCCGGCGACACGCGCGCATCCAGCGCATCCACCTGGAAGAGGACGCGGGCAAGTCGATCCACGGCGAGGGCGGTGCGCAGACCTCGGCCATCGATCTGAACCGCGCGGGCACGCCGCTGATCGAGATCGTGGGCCACCCCGACCTGCGCAGCGCCGACGAGGCGGTCGCGTACCTCAAGGAATTGCGGGCGATCCTGCTGTGCCTAGGCGTCTGTGACGGCAACATGGAAGAGGGCTCGCTACGCTGCGACGCCAATGTCAGCGTCCACCGACCGGGCGAGCCGCTGGGGACGCGCTGCGAGATCAAGAACGTCAACTCCTTCAAGAGCTTGCGCGACGCCATCGCCTACGAGATCGATCGACAGGTCGGGCTGCTGAACGACGGCCAGCGCGTGGTGCAGCAAACCCGGCTGTGGAGTCAGGAGCGGGGCCGCACCGAGGCGATGCGGTCGAAGGAAGACGCCAACGATTATCGCTACTTCCCCGACCCGGACCTGCCTGCGCTGGTCATCGGCGCCGACGAGGTCGAGACCCTGCGCAAAGCGCTGCCAGAGCTTCCGGCGGCAAAGCGGGCGCGACTACGGGCTGAACAAGGCGTGACCGGACAAGCGGCTGCATGGCTGGTGGAAGAACCTGAGCGGTTACAGGCCTTCCTTGCCGGTGTCCAAGGCGGGGCAACGGACCCTGCGGCGTGGGCCACATTCCTGATGACGCAGGCGGTTGCGGCTTTGACGCGCTCGCGGCGCGCGTTTGCCGAGGTCACGACGGCGGCCCGGGAGCTCGCGCGCATCTGCGACAAGTGGCGGACCGGCGGCCTCTCCAACCGGATGCTGAACGACGTGCTGACGCGGGGATTCGCAAGTGAGGAGCCGCTCTTTGCGGCCTTGCAGACGGCGCTGACCGGGATCGGAGAGGTCGTGTCGGACACCGCAGCCCTGGAGGCGACGGTCGATCAGGTGCTGGCCGGTCTGGGACCGCAGGTTGAAAAGTACCGCAGCGGTCAGGTGCAGCTGTTCGGCTTCTTCGTCGGTCAGGTCATGCGGGTGCTGGACGGCAAGGGCGACGCGCAGGCGGTCAACGCGATCCTGCGCAGGCGTCTGGGCTGAGGTCTGACCGCCCCGGCTGCCCCCTGTTCAGGACGCCGACGATTCCGCTTCCAAGTCCAATCTTTGCGCGATGGGCCTCTTGAAGGCGACGCGCTCGGTGGGGTCTTGAGACCCACGGCCGACGTCGGTCCTTCGGGAATACTTGTCGCCGCGCGCGGGATGACTACAGTTCAGTTCGGTACGCGATGGCTCGAAACGATACATGTATCGTCTCAGGACTTTGCTGGTTGGGTTTCTGCAAGCCTTTCATGAAGTCATCCCTAAGTGGCGGTCAGGCACGACGGACTCGGCACCAGCTACGCGCGCACGAGGTGCTGCAATGGGTTCCAAGGTGTTCAACATGCCCTCCTTCGCACCGGTGCGGCCCTTGGCCATGACGGGCGGCCGGAACCCGTTCGGGTCCCAGGAGTCGGAGGATGCGACGGGAGCCGTGACCGTGGTCGACGAGAGCGGGCGCTATGTGTTCGCCAACCGCGCCGCTTCGGCACTGCTGGGGCGGCCGCCGGCCGAGCTGCTGCGGGCCTACGTCTACGATCTGGACCTTCGGTTCGCCGATGCTGCCGACTGGCAACGCTACTTCCAGTGGCTGCGGCAGCAGGACGACCGCCACTTCATCGCATGGGGTCGACGCGACGGCAGCACCGCGGCTCCGATCGAGGCCGCCGCTTCCTTTCTGGACTTCGGCCCCGGCTATGTGCTGACCGTCGCGCGGCAATGGCGTCAGGCGCAGGGGCCGCGGACCCCATCGGCGGGGCTCGAGCGCATGCCCGGGATCTTCCTGACCTTGGCCGACAACGGTCGGGTCGAGTCGATGAGCGGCCTGCATGTGGCGGCCTTGGGACTCACGACTCAGGGCGAGCTGGATTTGGACGCGTGGACCCTGTTTTCCAAGGTGCCTGAGCTGTGTCAGTTGCTTCAGGAGGCCGTCGCCGGAGCGCCACAGAACCGCGAAGTCGCGATCGGCCGCCAGCGGTTTCAGGTCACGGCCGCGCCAAAACCCGGAGGCTCAGGCGTGTGGTGCGTCGCCGTCCCCTGCACGGCAAGCGCTGCATCGAGCGAGGTTTCTCCCCCTCGCCACGCCACCCGATCCATGCGCCCCGTGTCCCCGAGGATGCCGACAGAGTAGAAGCCGGGCAGACCACACGGCCGGTCCCTTGCATGACCCCCCGACAACCGCGACCCGCCCCCTTCGCAAGCGCACCGACTTGGCTCGCTTGCTTGGCACTCGTCTCCGCGTGCGCCACCGCCGAGCCGTCCGTTGCGACCCTGGACGTTGTCCCCGCGGGTGACACGGGTGTTGAAGCCGCGGACGATACCCAACCCGCGCAGGATGTTGCGCCCCCCGGCCCCACCTGCAACGGCTCGGTAGCCTTGTGCGGCAAGCGGCTGGACCAAGTTGTGTTCGCCACGGCCCACAACGCCTTCAACAACGAGGCGGAAGGGTGGCTGCTGCCCAACCAGAAGTACGGCCTGACCCGTCAGCTGCAGGACGGTGTGCGCGGCTTCATGCTCGACGCGTGGTCCTACGACGGCGAGGACCCCGCGCTGGTGGGCAAGGTCGCGCTGTGCCACGGTCCGTGCGGGCTGGGGGCAGAGTGGCTGCGCGGCGGCTTGGGCAAGCTGCACGAGTTCCTGCACGCAGATCCGGGGGCCGTGCTGGTCATCGTGTTCGAGAACCACGTGGCAGAAGCGGAGTTGGACGTCGAGTTACAGGCGAGCGGTCTGGCAGACCACACCCACACACACGTCGCCGGGTCGCCTTGGGCGACGCTGGGGGAGCTGGTGGCGGCCGACCAGCGGGTGGTCATCCTGACCGAGATGGGGCCCGCCACACGCCCGTGGAACCACGCGTACCTGCAGACCGCCTTCGACACGCCGTTTGCAGTCAAGCACGCCGCGGACTTCACTTGCGACGTGGGGCGGGGCCAACCGGGCAACGACCTGTTCGTGCTGAACCACTTCCTGACCAACCCGGTCGGCAGCGCCAAGCTGGCCCAACAAGTCAACTTCGACCCGCTGCTGCTGGACCGGGCGCTGCAGTGCCAACTAGAGCGACAGCACCTGCCCAACCTGATCGCCGTCGACTTCTACGACCTGGGCGACGTGCTGGCCGTGACCCACGCGCTGAACGGGGCCGGGCGCTGACTCGCTGCACAGGCCGCGTCACAGTGAACGGATAGAAACGATTCAATGTCGTGCGCCACGGTCAGTGGCCGCAGCCGTCCGGACAGCTGCCCTTGGCCTCCGTCTTGCCCGGGATCTTCACCTTCAACACCGGCCGACCTGTCCCGCAGCCGTCACTGCAGGTGGCCCCCGCAGAACCCGATCGCAGGCCATGGTCGTGGCTGTGGCCGTGGTCATGGTCGTTGCCGTGGTCATGGCCGTGGTCATGGCCGTGGTCATGGCCGTGGCCGTGGTCGTGGTCGTGGTCGTGCAAGTCCTCGCGCAGCCCGTCACCGTTGGCAAACGCGAGCACCTGACCCAGAAACCGCCGCGGCCCCTGACGCAGCAGCGAGGCAACAAACAGCAGCGCCAGCACCCAGACGGCCAGATCCGCCCCCCAGCCGTGCGACTCGTGCCCGACGGTCTGCAGTTTGGGCACGTGCATGGGCGGCAGCAGGGCATCGACGCCCCAGCCCAGTCCGATCGCAAGCCCCGCCACGGCCAACGCGAATGCGAGTGCGACCTTCCGGCTGTGCAGGCGCGAGAGCACGCCAAACGTCGAGACGTTGGTGGCGGGTCCGGTCAGCAGGAAAGCCAAGCCGGCTCCCGGGGATACGCCGCTGGCGACCAGCACCGCGACGAGTGGTGTGGCTCCGGAGGCGCAGACGTAGACGGGCAGGCCGATCAGCGCCAGCAAAGGCACGCCCCACCATGAATTGACCTGCCCCAGCCACCCGCCCTGCAGCAGCGGCGCGGCCAGTGCCGCGACGGCGAGACCCAACAGCACCCAAGGCCCCGTGTGGTCGACGATCTCGCCCAGGCCGACGCGCAGACCCTGCATCACCCGTGCACCCAGAGACAGGCCATTCTTCTGGGCCAGAGACTCGACCTCGCCGTCGGCGGCAACGTCGGTCTCCGGCTTCCGCGCAAAGTCCGCCATGCGACCCACTGCGTAACCGACACCTAGCGCCACGGTCGCGGCGGCGAACAGGCGCACCAGCGTGAAGTCCAATCCCAGCAAGGGGATCGAGAGCAGCACGGCGTCCAGCCCCAGCTCCGGCGTGGCGACCAGAAACGCAAGCGCGGCGCTGGCGGGCACGCCCTGCAACACAAGGCTGCGGTACACGGGCACCACACCGCACGAGCAAATGGGCAACGGCAACCCGAAGATCATGCCGCGCAACGCCTGGCTGAACGACCCGCCGCGCCGCATCCACGCGACCGAGGCCGCCGGCAACGCGACCTGCACCAAACCCGCCGCCGCATAGGCCAGCAGCAGCGCCGGGGCAGACTCGCGGGCGAGGTCCCAGAACATCGCCATGCCGCCGACTTCATGCAAGTGTTCGATCTTTGGGCCGATTTCCGCACCGTGACCGTGATCGGTCGACAGCAGCACCGTCAGCAGTCCGGCGCCGGCGAGCGCGCCCATGCCACTGGCCAAGTGCCACCTGCCGAACGGGGCCGCGTGCACCATCGGGTGGGAGCGGTGGACAACGACGTGCAGCAGCGAGCCGCCGACCAGCGCACCGATGTACGCAAGTCCGCTGGTCTGGTGAAGAAACTCAGTCGCTTGGCCGATGGTCATGCCCACCGCCGTCGACATGGCCACCAGGCCCAGCGTGCCCATCGCCACCCAACGTCCGTGGCTGGGGCGCAGGAGCCACCAGATCGTCAGGCCTTCGGGCAACCTGTGGAGCAGCACGGCGACCGCGATGTTGCCGCTGACACCTTCGCTGCCCACGCTGGAGAGCGCGACGCCGTCGATGCCCGCGTGCAGCACCAACCCCGCCACGCCGACAAACAGCGTCGCCAAGTGGACCCGCCGCGCCGCATGGCCAAGCCTGCCCTCCAGCATCGACGGCCCAATCAAGCCGATCAGCACCAAGGGAACCACGACCCACCCGCCCTGACGCAGCGCGTGCGGTAGCACGTCGGCCAGCACGAGGCCGGCGACCGACACCAGCACAAAGCCGTCCATCAGCTGCAAGGCGACACGACTGCGCTCGAGTCGGGCCAGCGACAACGGTCCCAGCACCAGCACGACGACGCTGAGGCCGAGCAGGACGGGAGCCGAGAGGCCGGTCAGCAGCGAGTCGGTCATTCGGCCAGCCAGCGCGCCGCCTGGCGTGCGTAGTAGGTCAGGATGATGTCGGCGCCGGCGCGGCGGATGCCCATCAGGCTCTCGAGGACCGACTTCTTCTCGTCCAGCCAACCCTTCTCTGCCGCAGCCTTCAACATCGCGTACTCACCGCTGACCTGATACGCGGCCACCGGCAGGTCGGTCGCGGCACGCAGCTCGGCGATGACGTCCAGGTAGGGACCGGCGGGCTTGACCATGACCATGTCCGCGCCCTCGTCCACGTCGGCGTCCAGCTCGCGCAGGGCCTCGCGGCGGTTGGCGGGGTCCATCTGGTAGGTCTTCTTGTCGCCAAATTTCGGTGCAGAATCCAAAGCATCGCGGAACGGGCCGTAGAATGCCGACGCATACTTGGCGGTGTAGGCCAGGATCGACACGCCGGTGAAGCCAGCGTCGTCCAGCGCGTCGCGGATCTCGCCGATGCGGCCGTCCATCATGTCGCTGGGAGCCACGATGTCGGCGCCGGCGCGGGCGTGGCACAGCGACTGCTTGCACAGCTGAGCAACTGTCTCGTCGTTCAGGATGCGGCCGTCGGGCGACACGATGCCGTCATGGCCGTCGGAGTTGTACGGGTCAAGCGCGACGTCAGTGACCATGACGAGGTCGGGGAACTTGGCCTTGAGCCTGCGGATCGCGACGGGCACCAAGCCGTTGGGGTTGTAGCACTCGTCGCCGGTCGAGTTCTTCAGTTCCTCAGCGATGGCCGGGAAAAGCACCACGGCGCGGATGCCCTCGGACCATGCGCCTGCGACCTCAGCGTCGAGCGCTTCCAGATCCAGACGATAGCAGCCCGGCATCGACGCGATCGGCTGAACGCCCGTGCCCGCGTGGATGAACAGCGGCAAGATGAAGTGGCGCGGCGACAGCGTGGTCTCGCTGTGAAACGCACGGATGGCGGCGGACTTGCGATTGCGGCGGGGACGGGAGCGCAGGGAAAGCATGGGGACCTCCAGAGCAAGGGCCGGGAGGTTCGGGCGAAACGAAGCGGAAGGCAAGAGCGCTTTCGGTCACCCGTCCGCTTCGCCGGGCTCCAGCAGCGCGATCATGGCGTCGTAGTCGAACTTCTGGGCCAGGCAGCGCAGGTGGTCGCCAGCCACGGGGTCCGACGTCTCGATGCGGGTCAGCAGCTCGTCGATCGTGTCGGTGTAGCCACTCTCGACGGCGGTGCGCAGCGCCTCGTGTACTTCCACCGGCAGCGCGCAAATCGCTTTCAGGTCCTGACTGTTGCTGTAGACGCCGTTCGACACCGCCGAGTCGCCCTCATGGACATACTCGACCCTTGCCACCCGCGCGATCTCTGCCAGCAGGTCCGCCTCGTGCACGGGCTGCATCAGGAAGCCGCTGGCGCCTGAGGCCCGCGCTCGCTCACGCTCTTCTGCCGTACCGGATACGCCCAGCAGGATGACGGGCGCGAGCGTCCCCCCCATCTCACGCCGCAGCTTCACCGTCGTTTCGACCCCGTCGATGTCGGGCAGTCCGATGCCCATCACCACGAGGTCGGGTGGCTCTGAGGCGAAGGCGCGAACGGCGTCGAGTCCGAAGCTGGCCTCGCGCAGGTCGAAGCCAACCGCCCCCAGCAAGCGGACCAGCACGTTGCGGCTGGCGTCGCTGGCCTCGACGACCAGGACCCGCTTGCAGTCCGTGCCCGGCCCCAAGCCCACGACTTGACGCTCGAATTGGCCGCTGTCGCGGTCGGGCACTCGCCCCGCCACGAAGTCGAAGCGGAACTGGCTGCCAACGCCGACCTCGCTGACCACCGTCACGTCGCCGCCCATGTGCCGCGCGAACTGCCGACTCACGGCAAGTCCCAGACCGGTACCGGCCTTGCGGGCGCCCGCCTCGGTCTGGCCGAACGCCTCGAAGACAAGGTCGGTCTCGTGCTGGGCGATGCCGGGGCCTTGGTCGTCGACTTCCAGGAAGATGTGCACGTCCTGATTCGCCGCGGTCTCGGCCGAGCCGTGAATCGTGACGGCCCCGTCCTTGCGGGTGAACTTCAGCGCGTTGCCGACCAGATTGATCAACACCTGCCTGACCTTGCCACCATCGACGATGATCCTGCGCGGCAGCGACTCGTGCTTGCTCACCGCCAACCGAATGCCGGCCTCGTTCGCGCTGAGTCGGAACATGCGTTCCAGATCGATCAGCAACTCGTGCAGGTTGATCTCGCTGTCGGTCGTGGTCAGATGGCCAGCCTCGATGCGGGCCATGTCCAGCACCTGATTGATCAAGCTCAGCAGGTGATCGCCGCTGCGGTTGATGGTCTTGAGGTACTCGCGCTGACGCTCGCTGAGTCCGGATTCCCGTTGTAGCAGCTGGGCATAGCCGATCACCGCATTCATCGGTGTACGGATCTCGTGGCTCATGCGCGCCAGGAAGTCCGACTTGGCTCGGGTCTCCGCCTCCGCCTTCAACAGCTGCTGGCGCTCTGCCTCTGCCCGCTTGCGACCGTCGATGTCCAGCCACGTGCCGGCCATGCGCACGGGGGCGCCCTGCTCGTTGCGCTCGAGCACCGTGCCGCGGTCGAGCACCCAAGTCCATCCGCCGGACTGCTGGCGTACGCGCACTTCGGCCTCGTAATACCCCGTCTCACCGTTCAGGTGCCGCCCGCGCTCGTGTTCGCTGCGGGCCAGATCGTCGGGGTGCAACAGGTCCTGCCAGGCCTCGAAGCGCACAGGCGCCAAGCCCTGAGCAAACAGGTCGCCCACGTCGACGCAACCGCGGGTCAGCGTGATTTCTCCCTTGGGGATCGCCCAGTCCCACAGGCCCACGCCCGATCCCAAGATCGCGAGCTCCAGCCGGGTCTCGGCCTCACGGCGCTCGGTGACGTCGCGGAAGAAGAACTGTGCGGAGGTGACCTTGCCGTCGATCAGGTTCGGCACCATGTTGCCTTCGACGAAGACCTTGCGACCATCGCGGGCGACCAGGGTGGACTGGAAGTTGACGACGACCTGACCGCCCAGCACCCGGCGCAGCAGCTCGCGGCCGGCGGTGCGTGCCTCCGGCGCAAACAGGTCGGCGACGCTGAGGGCGAGGCGATCCTCCGCGGTATAGCCCAGCGTCTTCTCCCAAGACGGGCTGACGAACGCGAACGAACCGTCGGCGTTGACGTGCTGGATGATGTCGAAGGCGTTCTCGACCATCGTCCGATACTTCTGTTCGCTGGCTTGCAGGGCCTTGGTGCGGTCGCGGATCAAGTCCTCGAGGCCCATGCGGTAGCGCGCGAGCTCCAGGAACACCTTGACCTTGCCCAGCAGCACCGCCGGGTCGACCGGCTTGACGATGTAGTCGACCGCGCCGGCCTCGTAACCTTGGTAGCGGTGCTGCTCGTCCGAGTAGGCCGCAGTGACGAAGATGATCGGGATGCGCGCCGTCGCGGGGTCGCCCAGCAGCGCGTCCGCCAGCTCGTAGCCGTCCATCCCGGGCATCTGTACGTCGAGGATCGCCAACGCAAAGTCGTGCTTCAGCGTCAGCGCCAGGGCTTCGTCGCCGCTCAGCGCCTGCACGACCGTGGCCTTGACCTTCTTGAGGGTCCGGTCCAGCGCAAACAGATTCTGCTTCTTGTCATCCACGATCAGGATGACGGGGTCCGGCGTCTCAAGCATGGCCGGCTC
This sequence comes from Myxococcota bacterium, assembly GCA_049317445.1. Classification (GTDB taxonomy): domain Bacteria; phylum Myxococcota_A; class UBA9042; order UBA9042; family UBA9042; genus CAJBNH01. The sequence continues at coordinate 18,538 of JBMOIG010000065.1, forward strand.
CTTTTTCAATGCGGATCATCAAGTCCGCGAGTTCGACGGGCGAGTGCCCGCGCTCTAGTTGGGTCACTGCAAGGGCCGCGGTCGGCATGAACGGAAATTCGGCGGTCGCGGGGTCCTGCACAAACGCCCGGCCGCCGCGCCGCAACACTTGGACAAGGCCGTCTGCACCGTCGTCGTTGGCCCCCGACAGCAGCACAGCCACCAAACCGCTGCCCCAGGTTCTGGCCGCGCAGTCGAAGCACACGTCGATGGACGGGCGGCTCCAGCGCACTTCTTCTTCGACCGACAGCGCAAAGGTGCCCTGGCGCTCGACCAGCAGGTGGTACCCCGCCGGGGCGACGTGGACTCGACCGGGCAGCGCTGGCATCTTGTCGACCGCATCGACGACGGGAATCGCGAGGATGGCTGCCAGGTTCGAGACCATCAGGCCATCGTCCTCCGGGTGCATGTGCAGCACGACCACGATGGGCGCCGGAAATGCAGCCGTCAGTCCGCGCAGGATCGTACGGTTCACTTCGGTCGAGCCCGCCGAACCGCCGATGACGACGGCACGAACGGTGGGCCCGGCGGCAGCGACCGCAAACGGCTCCATCACATCACCCGCTTCTTGTAGATGCGCGCCTTCTCATCGACGGCGACGAACGCGTGCTCGACGGCCGAGAACGAGAGCGATTCCTTATCGCCCAAGCACAGGAAGCCGCCGTGGTCGAGGCTGTCGAGGAACAGCTGCAGCACCAGGTTCTGCAGGTCCTGATTGAAGTAAATCAATACGTTGCGACACACCACCATCTGCACTTCGCCAAACGACTTGTCCATGGCGAGGTTGTGGCGCGCAATCGTGATCTGCTTGGCCAGCGCGGCGTTCATCACGGCCACGTCGTACTTGGCGTGGTAGTGGTCTGACAGAGAACCGGTGCCGCCCGACTTCTGGTAGTTCGCGCTGCCCTGTTTGAGGATCTCGAGCGGGTAGATGCCCGCCTTGGCCGTGTCGAGCGCCGGCTGGCTGATGTCGGTGCCATAGAGCATCGCGCGGTCCAGCAACCCGGCTTCGCGCAAGACGATCGCGACAGAGTAGACCTCCTCGCCCGTCGCGCAGCCCGCGTGCCAGACCTTGAAGCGCGGCCATGTCCGCAGCACCGGCACGACCTTCTCGCGCAGCGCCTTGTAGAACGGCGGGTCGCGGAACAGAGACGTGACAGACACCGAGAAGTACGGCACCAGCCTGTGAAAGAAGACGGGGTCGCGTAGCAGCTGGGCGGTGACGGTCGACAGGTCGACGATGCCCGCGTCTTTCAGAAACTGGGACAGGCGACGCTCGATGCTGGCGCGCGCATAGTCTCGAAAGTCATAGCCGTACCGCTGGAAGATCGCCTCCAGCAGCAGGTTGACCTCGATCCGTTCGATCTCGATCGGCTCCATCCACACTCCGTTCCGGGTCGAAGGTACCCGGCTACTTGCTCAGCCAGACGCGCATCAGCGACAGCAGGCGGTCTGGGTCCACCGGCTTGGTCATATAGTCAGAGGCTCCCGCCTCGATGCACTTGTGCTGGTCTTCGCGCATCGCCTTGGCGGTCAGGGCGATAATCGGCAGGTGCGCGAACTTGTCTTGCGCACGGATCCGCCGCATCGCTTCGTAGCCGTCCATCACTGGCATCATCATGTCCATCAGCACGAGGTCGATGTCCGGCTTCTCCGCCAGCAAGGCGAGCGCCTTCTCGCCGTTTTCGGCCTTCAGCGGATTCACGCCGTGCGCCGCCAGGATCTTGGCCATCGCGAACATGGTGCGCATGTCGTCTTCGGCGATCAGCACAGTGCGGCCGCGCAAGGGCTCGTCGGACTCGTGCAGCCGCCGAATTGCCTTGCGTTTGTCCTCAGGCAGCTCCTTGACCACGCGATGCAGGAACAGCGCCACCTCGTCGATCAGGCGCTCTTGCGACCGCACATCCTTGACGATGATCGAGTCGGCATAGCGCCGCAGCGCGTCTTCCTCTTCGACCGTCAGCTGGCGGACGGTGTAGACGATGACCGGCGGCAGCGTGGTGTTCTCGCTCGCCAGACGCTCCAGCAGCTCGATGCCCGAGATGTCCGGCAGGCCCAAGTCGAGGACCACCAGCACGTACTCGTTGTTTCTCAAGGCATCCAGCGCCTCCTGACCCGTCCCGACCTCGTCGACATGGACGTTGCCGTTGCCGATGATCCGCACCGTCTCACGCCGCATCAACGGGTCGTCTTCGACCACCAGCACTCGCTTGATGGAGTGCGCCGATGCGGCTTCGATGCGGGCCAGCACCTCTTCGATGTCCTCGGGCTGCAGCGGCTTGGCCACTTGGCCGATGGCGCCGATCCTCAGGCCCGCCGACGACGGATCCTCGGCAGACACGATGTGGACGGGGATGTGGCGCGTGTCGACGTCCTGCTTCAAGGCGGTCAGCACCGCCCAGCCGTCCATGCGCGGCAAGCCGATGTCCAACACGATGCCGTCGGGGTGGTGGGTGCGCGCGAGGTCCAGACCTTCCTCTCCCGTCGTCGCCAGAATGCACTTGAAGCCGCGCTTTTTGATGTGTCCGGCCAGGATCTTGGCGAACCTCACATCGTCTTCGATGACGAGGATGGCGTGGTCGTGGTCGTCCAGCCCATCGCGGTCGTCGTCGGGCCGCGGCCCCGCCTTGGGCACCGGCAGCTCTGGCGGGGTCTGGCCAGGCTTGCCCAACGGCATGGGGCGCGGCACGGGTCCGGTCACCCGAGCGGCGGTGGTGCGCGCCGGCGCTGAGGCACGCACGGTCGCCAACGCCGCCCCGGCCTCGGCCCCAAGCGCGCCACGGTCAATGGGCAGGTACAGCGTGAAGGTCGAGCCCTCGCCCGGAACGCTGTGCAGGTGGATCTCGCCGCCGAGCAGCCGCCCCAGCTCGCGGGAGATCGACAACCCCAGCCCGGTGCCGCCAAACCGCCGGCGGTCGCCAGAGTCAGCCTGCTGGAACGCCTCAAAGATGAGCGCCTGCTTGTCGTTGGGGATGCCGATGCCCGTGTCGGTGACGTGGACCGCGAATGACTGGGCCCGGTCGAGTCCGCTGTTCGACAAGTCCACCTTGGCCGCAACGCGCTCGAACGCCACGGTGACGCTGCCCTTCTCTGTAAACTTGATCGCGTTGCCGATCAGGTTCTTGAGCACCTGCATCAGCCGCTGCGGGTCGGTGACGACGTGCTCTGGCAGGCCTTGGCCAACCTCGACATTGAAACCCAACCCCTGATTGCGGGCCATGTGCGCGAATTGCGACTGGATGTTGCGGGTCAGGTCGACCAAAGGCTCGTTTTCGAGCCGCAGCTCCATGCGCCCTGCCTCGATCTTCGACAGGTCCAGGATCTCGTTGATCAGGTTCAGCAAGTCGCTGCCACTATCGAAGATGACCCGTGACGACTCGACCTGTTCGGCCGACAGGTTGCCTTCCTCGTTGTCGCGCAGCGAACGGGCCAGCAGCAGCAGGCTGTTCAGCGGGGTACGCAGCTCGTGCGACATGTTGGCCAGGAACTCGGACTTGTACTTGCTGGCTTGGGCAAGCTCGTTGGCCTTGTTCGCCAGATCGGTCTGGGCGATGTCCATCTCGACCTTCTGCCGCTCCATCAGGAGGTTCTTCTGCTTCAGCTCGGAGTTCGTGACCTCCAGCTCCTCTTGCTGGACGCGCAGGCGCTCTTCGGACTCCTTGACCCGCAGCATCTGCGTCTCGAGCTCGACGTTGGCGCTCTGCAGCTGCACCTGCTGGGCGCGCAGCTCCTCTTGCGAGCGCTCGAGCACTTCAGCCTGACGCGTCAGCTCTTCGTTGCTGGTGGCCAGCCGCTCTTGCTGGGCGATGACGACCGCCTGATTGCGGACGATCTCTAGCGCCATCGAGACGGCGATCATGCCTTCTTCCAGGTACTTGAGCTGCAGCTCCGTCATCCGATCCAGCGTGCCAACCTCCAGCACGCCGCGCACCTTGCCCTCGAACACCAGCGGCGTGACGCACAGGCTGCGCGGCACCGCATCTCCCAAGCCAGATGTGACCCGCACGTAGTCCTCAGGGGCGTTGAGCAGAAGGATCTGCTTGCCTTCGCGTGCGGACTGACCGACCAGTCCCTCGCCGAGGCGGAAGCGTGTGGCGAGGTTCTTGCGCATCACGTAGGCGTAGGTGCCCATCAGCACCAGCTCGGGCTTCGATTCGTTCTCTTCCAGCACGTAGAAGGCGCCCACCTTGGCGTCCAGGTACGCAGCGATCTCAGACAGGGCCGCGCTGGCCAGCTTCTCGACGTCGTCCAGACCCAGCACCACGCGGTTGATGCGGGCGATGCCGGTCTTGAGCCAATCCTGCTCGCGGGTGACCTGATCCGCCGCCCGCAGCGCGTCCTGCATCTGGCTGACGGCCCTGGCCAGCATGCCGATCTCGTCGCTGTCGGCCGTGTCGATCACCGTGTTCAGGTTGCCGCCGGCGATGCTCTCGGTGTTGCGAACCACCCGGCTGACGGTCTTCCCCAGATAACTGGCGACCCAGGTCACGAGCCCCAAGCCCAGCAACACGACCAGCAACGTCAGGAATACGGCGATCCACAGGCTCTGCCGAAAGTTGTCTGCATTCGTCACCGTTTCCCGTTCCAAAAGCGTCTGCTGGTGGTCAGAGAAGTGCACGGCGGCGGCAGCAGCGGCAATGCCGATGGTTCGCCCCTGGGTGCGACTCAACTCGGCGGCCTCTGCCTCCCGACTACTTTCCTTGAGCATCACGACCTGGTCCAGCACCTTCTGATAGCGGTAATACTGCGTTTCGAAGGCCCCCTGTCGCTTCTGCGCCTCGGCGTCGAGCCCCAATGCCTTGATGGCCGCAAGCCGCCCCTCCAACTCAGTCCGCAGCCGGCCAATCTCCGCTTCGACCGGCAGACGGTCCGCGGCGTCGGGCTCGAGGATGACCTCCTTTTCCTGCGTGCGGATCTCGTACAGGTTGCGGTGCACGCGAGCGGCCTGCTGTGTGGCCACCAAGCGGACGTGGGCAATTTTTTCAGCCGTCTCGTTCATGCCCGACGCGTTGATCTGCGTCAGGCTCAACGGGATCAGGGTCAGCAGGATCAGGACCGACAGGATCCAGGTCAGCTTGCCGCGAATCGACAGGTCTCTGAAATAGCGGCGCATCTAGTCCTCGTTCAGGGTGGGGCTGTGACCTGGCCTGCACTACTTAGGTACGTCTCGCGCCGAATTGCGGGCCTCAAAGGCCCGCGGGCACTGGCGCAGCGCACTCGCAACGGTGCGGGGTTGGGGGGGTGGGAACTGTCCCAGGATCGTGTCGTGAGTTTCGAAATGGCCGTGACAATAGAACCGCTTGTCTGCATTTCGACGGCCACTGGCCGCCGGAATCGCCCAAAGGGTACACTCTGACGACGGGCACTTCAATTCAAAGTGGGCCCGTCCCCTGATCTTGCTCGGGATTCCGCAAATCCTTTCTACATCATGTCAGATGGTTACATCACGTTGGCCTGAGTTTGCGGATGCCAAAATTTCCCGCCCTGCGCGCCACTCCGTCAACGAGTGCCAATTTCAACCATTGACCATTATGAAACGCATGGGCGCCCCATTTGGGGACGTCCCGGTGCGCTCAGGAGCCCACGCTCGCCAGCGCGGAACGGACGAGTGCGTGCGCCAAGTCGTAGTCATAGGCCCGCAAGGCCGCGCCGATGCGCTCGATCGCCGCTTCGTCCATCGTCCCACCCAGGTGCAGCCACGAATCTTCGAACAACGAGTTCGCCGCCGTGTCCTGGTCTTGCAGCAGAGCCTCCAGCGAAACCAGCAGCGCGCTGGCGCGGGCACGGGCGCCTGCCGACGCAGCCAACTCAGCGGACTCCGCCGCGGCGGCCATCGCTTCGGCCTCTGTGGGCGGTGCCACAAGGCCCTGCAAGCTTTCGTCAATCGCGGTCAGGGCACTCGCCAGCTGGGCTTGGTGGGGCCGAACCTGCTCTGCCGTGGCGCCGTGCCGCACCGCCTCGACGATCGCCGCTGCGATGTCGCGCAGGTGCATCGCTCCCAGGGCTCCCGCGGCTCCCAGCAGGTTGTGGGCCAGCCGCCCGGCTCCGTTCAGGTCGCCTTCGTCCAGTTGCTCGCCCAGCCGCTCCGCGTCGTGTCCGTGGTGCTCGATCAGCTGGCGCAGCAAGTCCAGATACAGGTTGGGGTCCTGTTGTGCCGACGACATGCCCACCGCGGTATCGAGACCCGGGCAGTCCGCCAGAGCGGTCGGCAACTCTTCGTAAGTCTGAACGAAAATTCCGGATGGTCGGCGCCGTATCGCACCCGACACCGGCCGCTTGCGGGGCGACGGGGCCAGCTGCGCAGAGGGAAGCCACTTGGCCAGCACCGACCACAGCGCTTGCGGCAAGATCGGCTTGGCGATGTAGTCGTTCATGCCGACCCGCAGACAGCGGTCGCGGTCCTCGGTAAAGGCGTTGGCCGTCATGGCGACGATCGGGATCGCGCCGCCGTTGACCAGCCCGCGGATCTGCCGGGTCGCCTCGAGCCCGTCCATCACGGGCATTTGCACGTCCATCAGGACCAGGTCGAACACGCCCGAACGCACTTGCTCGACGGCGACCCGACCGTTGGCCGCAACAGAGGCGGTCAGCCCCACCGAATCCAGCAGCTGGGCGATGACTTCCTGATTGATGGGGTTGTCCTCGACCACCAGAATCCGCGTGCGGTGCCAGGCCCCCATGTCTTGGGCCGTCGGGTCCGTTTCGGTCGGCACCCGGGGCGCCCCTTCCTTCCGTACGAGACCCTTCAACCCGTCGTGCAGGACGGAGGGCGTGACGGGCTTGGTCAGCACGCCAGCGACCGTCGAAAACTCCGCCTCTTCCGCCGAGAGCTGGTCGCCATGACCGGTGAGCATCACGACCTGCGGACGCGGCGTCAGGGGCAACGCCTGCAGGCCCTGCGCGACCTGCAGACCGTCCATACCGGGCATCTCCAAGTCCAGAAAGACGATGCGGTACGGGTCACCACTTGGGTCGGCCGACGCGACCGCAGCCACTGCGGCCTGACCGGACGCCACGGCATCGACATGCATCCCCAAGTCTCTCAGCAGCCCTGCGAGGATCTGGCTGGCATCGGGGAAGTCGTCCACGACCAGAGCACGGGCGCCCTTGAAAGGGAACGTCCACTCCGCAGAGGCCGGCAGCGACTCAGCGCGCCCGAACGGAACCTCTAGCCAGAACGTGCTGCCGCTGCCCGGCTCGCTCTCGACGCCGATGGTGCCGCCCATCAACTCGGCAAGGCGCTTGCAGATCGCAAGCCCCAGCCCGGTACCGCCGTACCGCCGCGTCATCGTTTCGTCGGCCTGCTCAAACGCGATGAACAGGCGCTGAACCTGCTCAGCTGTGATGCCGATGCCGGTGTCGCGCACCTCGATGCGCACCAGCGTGTGGTCGCGCGACTCGTTGACTACGCGGGCGACGACGGCGATGTGCCCTTGGTCCGTGAATTTCACCGCATTGCTGACCAGGTTCACCAGCACCTGACCCAGCCGCACCGCGTCGCCCTTGAGCATGATGGGCAGATGGTCCAGATCGACCGTCATCTGCAAACGCTTGGCCGAGGCCTTGTCCGTCACGATGGCAAAAACGTGGTCCACAACGCGCGAGAGCTCGAAGTCGGTGGACCCGAGCGTCATCTTTCCGGCTTCGATCTTCGACAAGTCCAAGATGTCATTGATGATATTCAACAGGTGCTGGGTCGCGACCGTCATGCGTTCCAGCTGATCGTTCTGCCGCGAGGTCAGCGGGTCGCGCTTCAGCAGGTACGAGTAGCCGATGATGGCGTTCATCGGCGTGCGGATCTCGTGGCTCA
>JBMOIG010000066.1:0-26062 GCA_049317445.1 Myxococcota bacterium
GCGCCGGACCCGCGAACTGATGGCGGCCTGATCCCCTCTGGCGGAACCTCACCCCCGGGTTGCGGCGCGCCAACCCGCGACGGCGACAGCCCATCGGGGACGCGGCGGGGCCCCGTAGGGGGTGAAAGGTTTGACAAGATCCGGCGCGCTCCGCATCGTGCGGCGCCATACGGAGCCCCGATGTCCCGGCCGCTGACGCTATTGCCCCTACCGGTTGCCGCTGCCCCGGCTGAGGCGGGCGACGCCGCGCGCTTGGTGGACCACGTCGAGGCGCGGTGGGCCGAGTGGCGTCGCCAGGTCGCCGCCGAGGCAGGGTTGCTGGCTCTGGTCGTGTTTCTGGGCGTGACGGTTGTCAGCGCGTGGGTGTTGGCGGGTCTGAGTGCCGCTGCTGGTACGGCCCGGTGGGTGCTGTGGGCGGGTGCGCTGGCTGGCCTTGCGGCTGCTGCGTGGGTGCTCGTCTCCCGGCTGCGGGGGTCGCGTCATCTGGGGCGTTGGGCGGCCCGGCTCGCGGCCCAAGAACGGCACGCCGACCACGCAGAATTCCTTCGATCGGCGCTGGAGATCGCCGCAGCGTCGCTGCAGCGTGGCCCGGCGCGACTGCCGGCCGCGGTTGGCCTGGGGTCTCCCCAGCTCGTTCAGCTGACGCTGGCCCAGGCCGGGCAGCACGTGGCGACGCTGGATTTGTCGAGGCAGCGCCTTCGCAACCGCTTGCGGCGCTATGGGTTTGCCCTGATGGGGGCGACGGCGGCCTGGCTGGCGACGGCGGTGGCGGCTCCGGCGACGTGGCGCGAGTTCGTGGACCCCAGCCCCAGCGTGGCGCCGCCGCCGCGCGAGGTGGGGACGTTGGTCGGCGACACGCGGCTGCGCATCGACCCGCCGCCCTACGCCAAGGCCAGAGTGGAGCCGCGCGAGGAGGAGACTGCGGAGGCGACGGTGCTGCGTGGGTCGCGGGTGCAGCTCGACGCCCTACCGTTGCCCGACCAGGACGTGCGCGAAGTCGAGATCGAGCCCCTGGAGGCTGCGCCGGGAACGCGCACGGAGACCGTGCGCCTGGAGCCGGGTCCCAGCGGGTCGTTGCGTTGGAGTCGGACCGCGATGGAACCCTCCCGGTACCGCTACCGGGGGCTGGACCAAGAGGGGTTGCCCGTGCGCGAGGGAGCGTGGCGGACGCTGCAGACCCGGCGCGATGCGGCGCCCCGCGCGGAAATTCGCACCCCCTCCGAGGAGATCGAGGTGCGCGCTGGTCAGTCGGTGACGATCGAGGGCGAGGTCTCCGACGATCTGGGGCTGTCTCTCGTCAATCTGGTGATCGCCCGTCCAGCCTCCGGTGTCGAGCGTCGTCCCGTGGCGCTGGCCCCCAGCGACGTACTGGTCGAAGTACGCGAGAAGATTGCCGTTGATGCCCTGCAGCTGCGTCCGGGCGAGGTCGCCCTCGTGAACCTGGAGGCGGCCGACAACAATCCGCTGGACGGCAACCAGCGGGCCAGCTCTGACAAGCTGCGGATTCGCATGTACTCGGCAGAGCGCCACCACGCCAGCAACCTGGATGCGATGGCGCAACTGACCGAGTTCTGGGCCTTTCGTTTGGCCGACCGGCTTGAGCTCGATCCGACGCAGCGTCAGGCCGACCTGCCCTGGGCCCTTCGCAACCGAGGCGAGCTGGCGGAGCAGGAACAGCGCGGTCTGGAGGACCTGCGGACGTTGCGGCTGCAGCTGACCGAGGATCTGCTGAGCCGGTCAAAGACGGTGGCCGACCTGCTGGAACTCGAGCAGTTGCTTGGAGATCACTTGGCTGACGAGACCCGAGTCTCGACCCGGATCGTTGCCGAGACGACGGGCTATGCGGCGGTGCGCGACCTGTATGCGTTGCAGCGGCAGCACGCGCTGGTGTTGGCCAGTCAGGAGCACGCGGTGACGTTGCTGGCGGCGCTTGCATCGGCCGAGCATCAGGGGGCGTTGGCGCGTGACGGGGCCTCGCTGGCCGACGCTGAGCGGCAGCTGATGGCGACGCTGGAGAAGCTGGCCGAGGCAGGGACGCAGCCGCTGTCGTCCGAGGCCGAACGCCTGTTGGACAACGTCGAGCAGCAGCTGGATCGGATGGCGGCGGCGGCCCAGAAGCAGATGCGGATCGTGCCTTACGAGCACATCAATCAGCGTGGCATCGATGCCACCGGCTTGAACCGCGATCTCGGCGATCACCGACAGGCGCTGGCCGAGGTGCGGCAGCTGCTGCGCGCGGGCAAGGGGCGTGAGGCGCTGGACCGGATGCGGCAGATTCAGCAAGCGATGGCGGGAGTGCTAGGCGACGTGCAGCAGGGCGTCGATCGGCAGCGGACCGCCGAAGAAGAGGCGCTGGGGCGGCTTGTGGCCGATCTGCGTCGCAGCATCGCGCGGGCCCAGCAAGGCGAAGGGCGGCTGCGCGACGATCTGCGCCACAGCAGTGAAGATCAGGAACGGGCGACCGCCGATCACCTGCGGGCGGCCCGGCAAACCGTGTTGCCAGGCGTGGTCGAGCTGATCCAAGCCGCCCGCGACGAGGTGCGACCGCAGCGGCTGGCGACCGCGCTGCTGCACGGTCACCGCGGTCTGGCGGGCGCGCGGGCGGCGCTGGCAACCGCGCTGGGAGCGCTGGACTTGGGGCAGATCGACGCCACGCTGCAGGCGCTGATGGAGGCGGAGGACCTGTTGATGGTCGCACGGCGCACGCTTGCGGAAGCCGAAGAGACCGAGGAAGCGGTCGCCAATCGCCGATCGTTTGCCGCGGACGGCCGACGCTTGGATGTCGCTACCGAAAAGGCGCAGCGCGCGTCGCAGAAGCTGCGCGATGCTTTGCCATCGCCCCAGTCGCTGCTGCCTTCGCCCACGCGGCAGCGCTTGGACCAGAACGCGATGCAGCAAGAGCAGGTACGGCATGCCTTGGACAAGGCGCGACAACGGCTGAGTCAGGGCGGCCGTGCGCATCCGGCGCTGCAGCGGCAAGTGGGCGATCGTCTGGACCACGCGCTGCAGACGATGCGCGAAACCCAAGACGCGCTGCAGCGTTACGACGCACAGCGGGCCTTCCAGCAGACAGCCGAGACCTTGGACGCCTTGGACCGCGCCGCAGCGATGCTGGAGAATCAGGGTGACCCGCGCGAAGGGCAGTCGCCGGCCGCCGAGCGGGCGGGTGCCGATGGAGCTGAGGGCGAGGTGCAGCTGCGCTCGGGCAACCAAGGCGACGCTGTCGAGACTTTCCGGCAGGACGTCTTGCGGGCGATGCAGCAGCGCGCGCCAGGCGCTTGGCGCGACCGATTGCAGCAGTACTACAAGGCGATCGCGCGGTAAGCGGCCTGTCCGTTTCGTCTTGACACGCGCCGCGGTTCCTCCTTTCGTTTCCCTGTCTCCGCCGCACAGAACCCGACGGAACTGCACTCTTTTGCACGTGACTGCGAAGGACGCGCCGACGTGCGTTCGCTTGACCCAAGGAACCGTCCGATGACCCAGAACAAGCTGACCACCAACGCGCAGATGGCCCTGAAACTGGCGAGCGAGACCGCCATCCGCAAGTCCCATCCGTTTCTGGAGCCCGAGCACGTACTGCACGCCCTGACCGGGGAGGTGGAAGGGCTGGTCAAGTCGCTGTTGCAGCGCATGGAGGTGCCGATCGAGCCGTTGCGCGCCCAGCTGGAGCGCGAGATCGCGCGGTTTCCGTCGGTGCAGGGCGGCCCGGGGTTGATGCCGTCGGACCGGCTGCAGGCGTTTCTGGAGGCCGCCGATGCCGAGCGCGGACGCTTCAAGGACGACTTCGTGTCGACCGAGCATCTGCTGCTAGCGTTGCTGGAGGACCGGCGAGGCGCGGCCGGGCGGGCGCTGGCGGAGCGGGGGCTGACGCGCGAGAAAATTCTGACGAATTTGAAGCCGTTGCGAGGCAGCGAGCGCATTGCCACCGAGGACCCGGAGTCGGCGTTTGCCGCGCTGGACAAGTACACGCGCGATCTGACCGAAGCAGCCCGCAGCGGCAAGCTGGACCCCGTGGTGGGGCGAGACGACGAGATCCGCCGAGTGATGCAGGTCCTGAGCCGTCGCCGCAAGAACAATCCCGTCCTGATCGGAGAGCCCGGCGTGGGCAAGACCGCCATCGCTGAAGGGTTGGCCCAGCGCATCGTGGCGGGCGACGTGCCGGAGGGGTTGAAGGGCAAGCGCCTGTTGAGTCTGGATCTGGCCTCGCTGGTCGCGGGTTCCAAGTACCGCGGCGACTTCGAGGAGCGCCTGAAGGCCGTGCTGAAGGAGCTGGAGAACTCGGCAGGTCAGGCAATCCTGTTCATCGACGAGTTGCACAACCTGGTGGGGGCCGGTCGGGCGGAAGGGTCGATGGACGCCTCGAACATGCTCAAGCCTGCCCTTGCGCGCGGCGAGCTGCACTGCATCGGCGCAACGACGCTGGACGAGTACCGCAAACACATCGAGAAGGACGCCGCGCTGGAGCGACGGTTTCAGCCCGTGTTTTGCGACGAGCCCAGCGTGCACGACACGATCTCGATTTTGCGAGGGCTGAAGGAGCGCTACGAAGTCCACCATGGCGTGCGCATCCAGGACGGCGCGCTGGTGGCGGCGGCAACGCTGTCGGACCGCTACATCTCCGACCGCTTTCTGCCGGACAAGGCAATCGACCTTGTCGACGAGGCCGCGAGCCGCCTGCGCATCGAGATCGACAGCATGCCGACCGAGATCGACGTGTTGGAACGCCGCATTCAGCAACTGGAAATCGAGCACCAGGCGCTGCACCGGGAGAAGGACGAGGCCAGTCGCGAGCGCAGCGCCGAGATCCAGGCCCAGATCGCCGACCTGCGCGAAGACTCGGGCGCCCGCAAGACGAAGTGGCAGGGCGAGAAGCAGCTGATCGACGGTCTGCGCAAGGCCAAGGAGCAGCTGGAGGAGCAGGGCTTTCAGCTGGAGGCGGCCGAGCGGCGGCACGATCTGGAGGTCGCGGCGCGGCTGCGCTATGGCGAGATCCCGCAGCGAAACAAGGAAATCACAGACTTGCAGGGCAAGCTGGCCGAGGCCCAGAAGAACGGCAAGATGCTGGACGAAGAGGTGACCGCCGACGAGATCGCCAAGGTCGTCAGCGCGTGGACCGGGGTGCCGCTGCACAAGATGCTCGAGGGCGAGATGGGCCGGCTGCTGAAGCTCGAGGGCGTGTTGGGCAAGCGAGTGGTGCATCAGGAGCAGGCGATCGAGGCGGTGGCCAACGCGGTGCGGCGGTCGCGGGCTGGCCTGCAGGACCCGAACAGGCCCATGGGATCGTTCATCTTTCTCGGGCCTACCGGCGTGGGCAAGACCGAGCTGGTCAAGGCGCTGGCCGAAACGCTGTTCGACGACGAGCGCGCCATGGTTCGCATCGACATGAGCGAATACATGGAGAAGCACACGGTCGCGCGGCTGGTCGGCGCCCCGCCCGGCTACGTGGGACACGAAGAGGGCGGGCAGCTGACCGAAGCGGTGCGGCGGCGGCCGTACTCGGTCGTGCTGTTCGACGAGATCGAGAAGGCGCACCCGGACGTGCTGAACGTGCTGCTGCAGGTGCTGGACGACGGGCGGCTGACGGACTCGCTGCGACGCACGGTCGACTTTCGCAACACCTTGATCCTGATGACGTCCAACATCGGCTCCACCGCGATTCTGGAAGCCTCGGCAGCGTCGACGGAGGGGCTGCGCGACGCGGCGGTGCGCGATGTCGTGCACTACGAGCTGCGTCGGCACTTCCGTCCGGAATTCCTGAATCGGATCGATGAGGTGGTCATCTTCAACAGCCTGCGCGCCGAAGACATGGCGCACATCGTCGACATCCAGCTGGCGCGGTTCGCCAAGCGTCTGGCCGACCGCAAGCTGGACATGACGGTGACCGACGAGGCTCGGGAACTTCTGGCGCGTGAGGGCTATGACCCGCAGTACGGTGCGCGGCCGCTGAAGCGCACGCTGCAGACCCGGATCGAGAATCCGCTGGCGATGGAGCTGCTGCAGGGCAAGTACCCGCCCGGCAGCCACGTCGTCGCCCACGCGGAGCGCGGTCGGCTGTTCTTCACGCTGGCGGACTGACCCGCGAGGTCCGTGGGTTACTGGAAGTCTTCGAGATCAAAGGCGCCTTGGTAGACCCGCACCGCTGGGCCGCGCATGGTTGCCACGCCGTCGCCGTCGAGCTGAATCGTCAGCCAGCCGCCCGGCAGCCGCACCTCAACGGGCGCACCGCTCGGCACGACACCCAGGTGCAACGCCGCGGCAGCCGCCGCGGTCGCTCCGGTGCCACAGGCGCGCGTCCAACCGCAGCCCCTTTCGAAGACCTCGACGCCCAGTCGGGGGGCGCCGTCGGGGCCATCCGGCAGTCGCTCGACGAACTCGATATTGGCCTGCACGGGGAACAATTCGTGTCGACCCAGCAGCGGCCCCAACTCCCGGCGCTCCTCGGCCGTTAGCGTGTCGAACACGACACCGTGCGGATTGCCGGTGTGGATGGCGGTCAAGTGCACGGTGCGACCGGCGACCAAGAAGGCTTGATGGACGGTGGGTTCCGCGCGTGAAGTCGGCACGCGCCGCGGGTCCAGACTCGGGCGACCCATCTCCACCGTCACGTGCGTTACGTCGCCCTGCGCGTCACGCTCGACGGTGCAGCGCCGCGGTCCTGCACCTGTGCGAACCACCAGCTGGCCCACGCCGCGGTCCTGGGTCTCGGCCAGGTGTTTGACGAAGCAGCGCAGGCCGTTGCCGCACATCTCGGCGATCGACCCGTCGGCGTTCACCACTTCCATCTCGGGGTCCGCAAGCGAGCCCCGCCACAGCAGCACGCCGTCGGCCCCCAGACCCGTGAAGCGGTCGCACAGCCGCCGTCCAGGTTCGCCGTCCAGATCGATGGCCAGATCGCGGGCGTCGATCACGGCAAAGTCGTTGCCCAAGCCGTGGTATTTGACGAAGTCGATGCGCATCGCGGCGGTGCCTCCAAGGGGCCAGAGCATGAAACCTGCCGCGCGGCCTGTCCATTCCGCCGGCAGGGTCGCCGACTTCTTCCATGGCTTGCTGCATGTAGGCTTGGCCCCGACGGGTCGGCCGTGCGAGGATCGTACCGCCATGGACGCACCCCCTCCCACCCCAACCGATGTCGCAGCGCCTGAGCTCGAGGGCGCCGATCTGCTGCGTGCGGTGGCCACCGCCCTGCGCACCGCGCGGTGGAATGGGGCCGACGTCGTCGATCGCGGCTGGGCCTCGCCGCTGCCCGCGCCGCAGCCGGTGCAAGTCGCGCCGCCCGCGCCCCGCCCGGTCGCGCAGCCGGTCACCTCGGCGCCGGCGCACCTGCCGCCGCGGCCACCCGCATCCAGTCTGCCCGCGCGCGCGCCCGCAGTGGCACGCGCGACGGGTCCGATTGGCCGAGTGACCGCACCGATCGCCCCGACGCCAACGCTGCCGCCGTCCCGTCCCGGCGCGGCCTCTGCCCCGCAGACCACAGTGCGGTCGCCCCGCCTTTCCTTGGTCGAGGCCCAAGCGGCGCTCGACGCCCTGCGGACCCGCATCGGCGACTGTCAGCGCTGCTCGCACGCGTCGGGACGCACACACATCGTCCACGGCTATGGCAACCCCGCGGCTCGCCTGATGATCGTGACGCCGCCGCCCGGCCCTGCCGAGGACGCTGCGCGCCTGCTGCTTCAGGGAGAGGCCGGCCAGCTGGTCGACCGGATGCTCACCGCGATGGGCTTGCAGCGCTCCGATCTGTGGATCGCGCCGCTGACCCTGTGCCGCGTGCCGGGGGATGGTCCGGCCGACGCCGTGGCGCTCGAGGCGTGCAGTCGCTTCCTGCGGACCCAGCTGCAGACGGTGCAACCCGAGGTGCTGCTTGCGTTCGGCGAGCCTGTCGCCCGCTTCCTGTTCCGCAGCGCCGCGCCGATCGGTGCCCTGCGCGGCCAGTGGCAGACGCTGGTGGGGGTGTCGACGATCGCGACCCACGCGCCAGAGGACGTGCTGCGTCGCCCGGAGCTGAAGCGCGAGGTCTGGGGCGACCTGCAGCAGGTCATGCAGCGCCTCGCCCTCGTGCCGCCCGGTGCCCCCCGAAGCTGACCCCCGTCACGGGCCGGATCTCCCGATCCTTCGCGTGCTTGGGACGTCTCGCTATCCTCTGCAAGTGGATTTGGTACCTTCGCGTAGTGGCCGTTGGGAGCGGCCGATCGAATCATCCTGGGAGGGAACGCTCGATATGGTCGGTCCGCAGCCCACGTCGGTTCCGGCGCAACGTCTGGACTTGCCGCTGGCCCGCCAGTGGCTGGCCGAGGCGCTTCAGACCGACATCGAGTGGACGGGACCGGTCGGCCACCCCGACGGCTTGGCCGTGACGTATCCCACCCACCTGCAGCAGCTGAGGATTCAGGACCGATTGCCGCTGCCTCTGGTGGTGCTCGAGACGACCTTTTGCGCTTTTCCGCGCCGACGCCGAGACGTCCTGCCGCTGCTGGCGCAAGCCAACTTGCAGATCGAGCGCGGCCGGTGGTTTTTGCAGCGCGACCCACCCCGGCTGACCTACGCGATGGAGCTGCCGGCCCCGCACTTGGACCGCGAACGGCTGGTTCGCGAGTGGCAGAGATTTTGTAACGAAGCCGTGGCGTTCGGCATTGAGCTGACGCTACGTACCCGTGCGGTGACGTGGCTGGAAGTGCTGCGCACAGGCAAGGGTTCGGCCCAGCCGGGCTGACGAGGAGCCGCCATGGCGACGGTGATTCGCACCTCCGATCCGGACCACGACTGCGCCTGCGAGGCGATCGATCTGTCCTCGCCCGTGTCCGACGCCTGCTGGCGCGCCCTGCGTGGGTGGTTGCAGGGCCTGCAGCTGCCGTTCGAACCCACGCTCAGCGAAGACGCGGGGCTGGTGGGGTACTCGATTGCCCTGCGCAACTATCTGATCGGCATCGGGTTGACGGAGCACCCGACCGGTCCGGTCCTGACGTTGACGGCCGTGCTGTGCCGCGGCATGGACCGCGAGACCGCTGCGCTGGGGGCCGTTGACCGCGCCAATCGCCAGCTTGCCCTCGGCCAGCTGCTGTACGTCCCCGGGCCGCCGGCTGAGCTGACGCTGCACGCCGCGGTTGCCTTGGATCTGCTGGACGGCGAGTCGTTCGCGCTGCTGTTCGAGGCGATGCTGGGCGAGCTGAACAACGTCGGTTTCCCCGCCGTGATGGCGGTGGGCGGCTACCATCCCACCGATTACGCCGCACCTTGGGGTGACCCGATGCGCGCGCCCATCGACGACGACCCCGACGACATCGTGCAGGACTTGCAGGCGCTTGCCCCCCGATCCGGGTGCGGCGCGGCGCACGGCGATCGTTGCTCCAGCCAGACCGATCGCGGCTGCGGCTGCTCCGACACCCTCCACGCGGGACCCGCCGCCGCAGCCGACCCGGATCAGGATCCGCAGGCGGCAACGGCATCTGGACCTCCCGACGAGGCCGAAGGGCGCACCGCTCGCACCCGTCGCCGTCGCTGACAGTCGCCCGACCAGGCGCGCAGGACAACTCCGCACCAGCACAGGCGATCTGTGGATAATTGCGTGTAACCAGACGGATTTGCAAAGAAACTCCCGGAGCGCGGCAATTGACCCCGTCGCGGTGGCCTTCTAGACTGCCGCCCTCGATGTCGCGCCGACCGTTGTTCGGGAAGTGCGCCTGCGCCGAATCGTTGTCCCGCTTTGCCGAGCCGAGGCTTCGTTTGCCCCGACCTTTCGCCCCGCTGTTGCGCAGAGGACTGGCCGTGCTGCTGGCCGGTGGCGTCGGTGCGTCGGTGGCGCTGTCGGTTTGGCTGGTGTTCGCGCCGACGTCCGCCGTGCGGCCGTCCTTGTCCCAAGCTTCAGCTTCGCGTTCCGCGGCTTACGGCTCCCTCGACACGCCGTCCGTTGTCGCCGGTACCTTCCCGGCTGGTACGGGTTCGCCCTCACCCTTCGATGACGGGGACTCCGGGGTGCGGTCGCCGCTGCGGCGTTACGTGGGCCAGTCGATCGTGCTGCTGACCGACACCCGCGACGAGTACGCGACAGCGCTGCTGGCCAAGCTGGATTCGTTCATCGCCCAAGCGAACGCGAACATGGCGCGCATCCTCGAGACCGAGGGCTCGCTGCGGCAGACGCAGATCATCGTGTTCGAGACGCAGGAGCGCTATCAGGAGCACGCGCGGCAAAATGCCCCCGGCCTCGTGAACAACGGAGGCTACTACGACGGCGGGATGCGTACGGTCGTCACCTACCGCTTCAACAACTCGATGCAGCTGTATTTTCACGAGCTTGTGCACGCGATGATGGGCGAGCAGTTCGGCGACCACCACTTCTCGCGGTACACCCGGCGCAACTGGCCGATCTGGTTCGACGAAGGGATGAGCGAGTACTTGGGCTCGTTCGACGTGCGCGGACAGGGGATCGTCATTCCCGCGGCCAACAAGGGCAAGCTCGCCTACCTGACCAACGCGATCGCCCACGACGCGTACGTCGATCTCGCGTCGCTGCTGCGCGCCCCGGCCGACAAGTTTTCCGGCGCGTCCATGAACATCTATTACGCCGAGGCCTGGGGGCTGTTCGACTACCTGCTGTCTACGCCAGCGCTGCGTGGGCGCATGGCCGTGTTTTTCCGCAAGATTCGCTCAGGCGATGACGGGATCGCGGCGTTTCGGGCGAGCTTCGGCGACGATCTGGCGGCGCTGGACACGGCGTGGCGAGCTCACGTGCAGCGTGCGGCGCAGCCCGCCACGGGCTGGGTGCAGCTGTTCTCGGGAGAGAGCATTGACGACTGGACGATCCACGAGGGTGGCCAGTGGCGCGCAGGTCACGGCGAGATCTCCGGCGCCGGTGACCGAAACTACAACTATCTGATCAAGAGCGAGCTGCCGCTGACCGACTTCTCGTACGAGGTGGACCTGCTGCTGCAGCGGGGCACCGCCGGTCTGATCCTCGGCAACAACTACCACGGCGAGTACCCCTACCACTACCTGATCGACGTGGCGCGCGACGCCGTGATGCTGCGGCGGGCGCACTCATCCAGCCAGATCGAGCCCGTGCTGCAGGCCTACGCCGAGATGCCGCTGGGAGAGTGGGTGCGGTTGCGGGTGCAGGTGATCGACCAGACGCTGCGCCTGTTTGTGAACGGCCGCGAGGCCCTGTCGTCTCGCGTCGACCGCGATCGCTTCTCGCTGTTCGGGATGTACCTGTACCGGGCCCGGGTGAAGTTCCGCAACATCCAAGTGCGGGCTGAGCCGGCGAGTGACGCGATGAGCAACCGCGTGGCCGCGCCCACCGTGCCCGCCAACCTGACGCCCACCTTGCCCGCGGCGACGCCCGTCGGCGGCTCAGGCGGGGCGACGACGCCCAACCCTTCGCAAGTGCAGTAGTTCTGTCGGCTAGGCGCGCATGTCCTCAGCCCAGTCAGCCAGGAACCGCAGGCGCCAGAGCAGCACGCCATTGTCCTGACCTCGGGCCCGGCGGCGACGCAGGGTTTCTCCCACGGCAGGACCGTTCAGAAAAGGCAAGCCGGGCAGGCCGTTGCGGTAGCGGTCGGCGATGCGGTCCACCGCCTCGTCGCCGCCCATCCAGTGGTCCAACGGGATAGAGAACCCCTGCTTGCGCCCCAACACGCAATCCGCTGGCAGGTGGCGGTGCAGTAGACCGCGGATCACCCGCTTCGACTCCCAGGGCCGCACCCGGTCTGCCGCGCGTATCTGCGCAGACGCCAGAACGAAATCCATGTCCAGAAGCGGCGAGCGCGTCTCGACCGACCGGGCCATGCTGGCGACGTCGACCTTTACGCACAGGTCTTCGGGCAGGTATAGCGCGAAGTCCAGGCGCAGCATCCGGTCCAGCTCGTCGCTTGCCGGCAGTGCCAGAAACCGCTCGCGCATCAGGCGCTTCCAGCCCTGTGTCGCCAGCAGGGGCCGCAGCCCCGGGTCGAACAGGTCGTGCAGCGCGTGCAGGTCGTCGTGTTGGGCCGACGCCGCGTCGGCCGCGCTCGCCAGCAATCGCATCGCCGTGAAGCGCAAGGCGTGCAGACGGCCCCCCCGTCCCGCCCCGGCAGTACCCAGTCGGGCCGCCGCGGCCAGCGTCGGTATCCGCAAGTCCTCATGCAGCAAGCGTCGCAGCGCGAACAGGCGCCCCGATGAGTAGCCGCCCTGAACCTCGTCGCCGCCGTCGCCGGTCAGGACGACCCGGTGCTCGCGACCGGCCAGCTCAGCAATCAGCAGCATGGGAAGCGCCGACGAGTCGCCGAAGGGCTCGCCGTAATGCCGCACCAGCTCAGGCAGACGGTCCAGCTGTGCCGTGTCGACCTCGAGCTCGACGTGTCGCACACCGGTGTGTCGGGCCACGCGACGCGCGACGTCCAGCTCGTCCAAGTTGCGGCCGGCCGTGCGCACCGTGTAGGCCGTGATGCCTGGTTGCAGGCGTGCGGCGACGGCGGTGACCAGCGTCGAATCCAGGCCGCCGCTCAGGAAGGTGGCGACCGGTACGTCCGACCGCAGCCGTCGCTCCACGGCGGTCTGCAGCAGCGCGTCCAGGTGGTCCAAGCCGGTCTTCGTGAGCGACAGTGGGGCCGGGACCGCCGGCAGCCCGCGCGGCTTGTGCACCGACAGCACACCACCTTGAAAGCGAACGTCCTGGCCCGCGGCCAGCTTGCTCACCTGCTTCCAGACCGTGCGCGGGGCGGGGATGTAGCCACCGGCCAGGTGGTGCTCGATCGCCACCGGGTCCACTTCCAGCGGCACACCAAGCCTTCGCAGCCAGCGAGCTAGCGGTCGCAATTCGGACGCAAAGGCGATTCGCCCGCCATCGACGGCGTAGTACAGCGGCTTCTTGCCGATGGGATCACGAGCCAGATGAAGGACTTGCGTGCGGGCATCCCACCACGCGAAGGCGAACATGCCGCGCAGGCGGGCCAACGTTGTGTCGAGGCCCCAGGTCTCCAGCGCCGTCAGCAGGACTTCGGTGTCCCCGGTCGAGCGGAACGACGAGCCCGCGCGGGCCAATTCTTCCTTGAGCTCCAAGTAGTTGTAGATCTCGCCGTTGAACGTCAGCGCTCCGCCGCTTGGGGCGAGCATCGGCTGGTGGCCCCCCGGGCTCAGGTCCAGAATCGCCAGACGTCGGTGCGCGAAGATCAGGCCCGGTATGTGCCACAGGCCCGAGCCGTCCGGCCCGCGGTGCACCATCTCGTCGCGGGCTTGTTCGGCCTCACGCAGGTCGCTGTCCGGCCACGGCGCACCGGCCGATCGTCGTTCCTCATCCAACAACCCAAGGATTCCGCACATCGCTACCCGCCGGCCGTCCACTGGGGAACGGAGCGCGATCGTAGCACGCAACCGCGCCGGTTGCCTCCCTTCGGCCGCATCGTCGCCACCGCTGCGCAGGCTACGACGCCAACGCTGCGGCCGAAACGGCCGGGGAAGTTGCACCCACGCCCAGTCGCGGCCATCATACGGTGCCCTCGTGCAACGCTTTCCAACGCGCGAGGCTCAGGGCCGACTCCCCCCGACGGCCAGTTCGTCGCCGGATTGCGACCCCCTGCAAGGAGAAAGATGGGGCTCACCACCGTGGCCGCCCTCCGCGAACTCGTCAGCGCTGTCGAGCAGGCCGTAGGGCCGGTCCGTGCGCCGCTGGGGCTCGTGCTGGGCTCCGGCCTGGGCGAAATCGCCGACGAGATCGAAGACGCACGCAAGGTTTCCTACGCCGACCTGCCGCATCTGGCTCCGTCGACCGTGGCCGGGCACTCCGGTCAACTGGTCGTCGGGCGCTGGCACAAGCACGAAGTGATCGTGTTGGCAGGGCGTGTCCATGCGTACGAAGGGCATGACTTCAAACAAGTTTCTCTTCCAGTCCGGTTGCTTGGCGCGTTGGGCATCGATGCCCTGATCGTGACGAACGCCGCCGGGGCTGCGCACAACCGCATGGCGCCGGGCGACCTGATGGTCATCCGCGACCACTTGAACCTGACCGGTGGCAATCCGCTGGTGGGAGAGAACGACGACAGTCTGGGTTGCCGCTTTCCCGACATGACCGAGGCCTACGACCGCCAGCTGCGCGAGCTGTGTCTGGAGATCGCCCATCGCCAGGGCGCGCCGGTGCACGAGGGCGTGTACGCGGGTCTGCTGGGTCCCAGCTACGAGACTCCAGCCGAGATCCGCATGCTTGCGGCGCTGGGTGCCGATGCCGTGGGCATGTCCACCGTGCCTGAGGTCATCGTGGCGCGTCATATGGGCGTGCGCGTGCTGGGGCTGTCCTGCATCACCAACCTGGGCGCAGGGCTGGGCGAGGGTCTGCTCGACCACTCCCACGTCAAGGAGGTCGCCGGCCGTGCGACCGTGCGCATGATCAACCTGCTGGCCGGCGTCGTCGAAGCCCTGCCGGAGCTGCCGTTGCACCGGAGGGTCCCATGAGCACACCCGAAGAGACCGCAGAGCTCGCCATTCAGCAGCTGCTGCGCGAGCGTCCCGACTTGGCCGAGGTCGTCAAGGCCGCTGTCGATGTCCGTCGTCACGCCTATGCGCCCTACTCCGGCTTTCTGGTCGGGGCCGCGCTTCGCACGAAGTCGGGCCGGATCTTCACCGGCGTCAACGTCGAGAACGCCTCGTTTCCCGTCACGATCTGCGCCGAGCGCTCCGCTTTGGTCGCCGCCGTGACGCAGGGCGAACGCGAGTTCGATGAGGTCGCGGTCGTCACCGACGCCGCAGAACCCGCCGCTCCGTGCGGTCTGTGCCGTCAAATGCTCGCCGAGTTCGGTGTGGACTTGTGGGTGACGGTCATCGGTCGTCAGGGCCCGGCCTACCGCGTGCGCCTGAGCGAGCTGTTGCCTCACGCCTTCACGCCAGGCGCGTTCGAGCCGCGTCCAGCGCCGCTGACGCTGGCGGAGCTGGGCGACCCGGACCACGGGCACAAGGCCTAGCGTTTCCGTCAAAGAAATCAGTCTGTTCTAGAGTGGGCGGGCACTATAGCGCGGCCGTCTGCCGGGCGACCAACGCCTGAATCAGGAACGAGGCGACGTCGGGAGGCAGCGTCCCGGGGCCGAAGCCGGCGTCAAAGCCCAACTCCAGCGCGATCGTGTGCGACAGGCGCGGTCCGCCAGCTACGAACATGATGCCCGACCGCAGGTTCTCGGCCTCCGCGAGGTCGATCAGCGCCGCCAGGTTGGTGCGATGGCAGTCCTTCTGCGTCACGACCTGTGACACCAGAATGGCGTCGGCCTGAAACTCGTGGGCCTCACGCAGCAGCACTTCGTTGGGCACCTGCGCGCCCATGTTGCGGACCTCAAAACACTTGTAGGCCTCCAGTCCCTTCTCGCCGCTGTAACCCTTCACGTTCAGGATCGCGTCGATGCCCACGGTGTGCGCGTCGTCGCCCGTGCACGCGCCCAACACCCGCAGCTTGCGGGTGAAGTGCTCGGCGGCCAGATGCTCGACAGCGTGCTTGTCCAAGCGGTGCGAAGTTACCTTGGGAACGGAGATCTTGGTGAAATCGACGGCATACGGCGACCGCGCGTACACGACCAGATAGGTGAAGCCCTCGCCGAGATCGTGCGCGTGGTACACGGCCGGCTGCTCCAGACCCATCTGGCGACACAGCTGGCGGCCGGCCTCCTTGGCCTCGTCGCCGAACGGAACCGGCAGCGAGAACGACAACATCACCTGACCGTCGTCCAGCGTGTCGCCGTAGGCGCGCACCGCCGTCAGGTCCACGCCGCGCGGGCCTTGCGCCCCCGGCTCTCCCTTGACCGGCACAAACCCGGGTCCCAGCTGCGGATCGACGCCGTGCGCCTCGATGTCGGCCTCGGTCACGTGGGGTCGCAGCGTCACTTCGCCCTTCATGCCGCACCTCCCACTGCCCGGCCTTGGGCATCCAGCTGGCCCAGTCGCTGCAGCTCTGCCGTCACCAGATCCTCGCAGGGGTCCCAGTACCGGTCGCCGCGCTCGAATACGCCGTCCAGCCCGCGACCGCCCGTGGGTGACCGGCGGATGTCGGCGAAGTGGCCGCGCGAAAGTCCCGTCATCAGGCCCTCGCCCGCGATCTCGTCCAGCAGACCGATCGCAGCGTCCAAGGTCGCGATCGCCCTAGTCTCGATGAACCCTCCGGGGCGCAACAGCAACTCGCTGCCCAGCGCCCGCGCACCGGCGAACACCAGGCTGGCCGCTTCCAGCGACAGATAGCGGTCGTGGATGTGCGGCGTGTGCATCGCCTCGGTCGGCATGCCCAGCAGCTGGATGCCCTGACCGGTCGTGACGCCCACCAGATTGAACAGCGCGTCCTGCACGTGGCCCCGCAGCACGTTGCCCGTCATGTGCTTGGTAGGCGGCATGAACTTGAGCGGAGCGCCGGGGAACAGCGTGCGAATCAACATGGCGTTGGCGATCTCGTACAGGATCGAGTTCTCAATCGTCGGGTCGATCTCCATCGCGTGTCCCAGCCCCAGCTGGTCGGTCTGCAGGCCGCACGCGCGGGCCAGCGCCTCGTTGACCAGCGTGGAGGCCACCACGGTGTGCGCCGCCTCGATCGCGTCAGCGGTCGTGAGGTAATTGTCCTCGCCGGTGTTGATGATCAGGCCGGAAAGTGCGCTCAGTCGGCGGCTGACCCGTTGATCGCACAGCGTTCGCTGCATGTTGATGTCGCGGAACAGGATGCCGTACAGCGCGTCGTTCAGCATCATGTCCAGACGCTCGAACGCCCCAGTACACGCGATCTCCGGCATGCACAGGCCGGACGCGTAGTTGCACAGGCGAATGTAGCGCCCCAGCTCCTCGCCGACCTCGTCCAACGCCGCACGCATCAAACGGAAATTCTCTTGCGTCGCGAACGTGCCGCCAAACCCTTCGGTCGTTGCGCCGTCGGGCATGTAGTCCAGCAGCGACTGGCCGGTCGAGCGGATCACGGCGATCACGTCGGCACCCTGTCGCGCCGCCACGCGGGCCTGCACAATGTCCTCGTAGATGTTGCCGCTGGCGACGATCACGTACTTGAGCGGCTGAACGCCGCAACCCAAGCGGCCAAGCTTTTCGGCACGCGCGCTCCGCTGCGTGAGGATGCGGTCGACGCCCGCCCGCGCCAGCTTGCGACCCAGCGCGTCCACCGCCGCCCACTGCGCGTCCGGTACGGTCTCGGCATAGGTGGTCAGGTCCAAGTTCCTGTCGGCGATGCGCTGGGCAAGCTGGGTCGCGGTCAGCCCCGTGTCGTGCATCGCGAGGCAGAAAGGTCGCGCCACGCCGTCGCGCAGCAGTCCCACCGCCATCAGGCGGTCGACGCACGCATTGACCAGCGGCACGCCCTCCTCATTGGCTCCGTCAACGCCGAACAGCCGCAGCACCGTGCGCTCGACAGCTACCGTGGAACGTGTCTCGGTAAACGTCTGGACTTCCTGAGCGATCTTGCCGGCCAGCTCGCGGGCTCGCGCCACGCGCGCCGGGTCGAGCGGCAGCGGCGGGCACGAGAAGCCGAGGGCGACCGGCGCCGCCGTGGAGATGAGCGACTGGACCATCTGGACCTCTGACTCGCGAAAAGATGGGGGGAAGTCCGCGAGGAATGGAAAGAGCTAGCGATGAAACCAGGGTGCGGGGTCGACGGGCTCGCCGTTGCGGCGAATCTCGAAGTACAGGTGTCGGCCCTTCAGGGACCCGGACGCTCCCGTGTCGGCGATGCGCACGCGCGCGGGGACCACGTCGCCGACCTTGACGCGGACTTCCTCCAAGTGGGCGTAAACCGAGTGCCAGCCGCGGCCGTGGTCCAGGATCACCGTCTCGCCGTAGCCCGTCAGCCAGCCGACATAGGCGACGCGACCCCAAAACACCGCGCGCACCGCGGCGCCGGGACCCGACACTGGGCGAAACGCGAGCCCGCGGTGCAGCGTCACGGTGCCAAAGCGCGGGTGGCGGATCTCGCCAAAGCCCGTCCCGACTGCGGCCGACACGGGGGGCAGCAGCTTGCCGACCGTCATCGCGAACGTGTACTTGCGCTCCTGCCACTCCTTCAGCGTGGCGATTTGGGCGCTCAGCTGCTTGTTGGCGGCGTCCAGATCGCGCACCGCGCGGTCGTGGAATTTGCGGTCTTCCTCGATGCGGGCAATCAGCGAGAGCTTGTCCTGCCGCTCCTGCTCGCCGCGCGCCTTTTCGTCGTGCAGCTGCAGGTCGACCTCGTCCAGGTGCTTCAGCGCCGCGTCGCGTTCGTGGGTCAGTCGCTCGAGATCGGTCAGCTTCTGCCGATAGGCCGCAAGCCGCTCGCGGTCTGCGGCCAGCAGCTGCCGCAACACGCGGTCCTTGGTCACAGACTTGGCGAACGCCTTGGGCGACAACGCGAATTCCAGCTGGGGCTGCCGGGCGATGCGCAGGATGGCCCGCAGCCGCGACCGCACCGCCTGACGCATGCCGTCGAGCTCGTGCTCAGCCTTGGCCCGGCGGTCCTCAGCTTGGGTCAGCACATCGGCGGCGTGGGCGCGCTCCAGACCCAAGCGCAGGATCTGGGCGTCGATGTCGGAGGCGTCGCGGTCCAGCTTGTCCAGTGCCTGCAGCAGCCCCAATTCGGCTTGCAGCGCCTGACCATAGCGGGAGTCGAGGTCTTTGCTCGACACGGCGTCCAGGCGCGGCTGCGCGGTCGCGTGGCCAGCCCCAAGGGTGGCGAGGAGCAGGGTCGCGGCGAGCAGGGTTCGCGCGGGCGCCATCGCGTCACACCTTCAGGTAGCGGCCGACGCTCATCGCGCTGGCCGCCAAGCCGACAGCGGGACCGCCGAGGATCAACCACAGGATCATCCCCGGCGGCAGCAGCGACCACGTGGCATTCAGCATGTAGACGTCGCGCACCAGACGTCGCAGCTCCAGGTGCAACAGCCCCAGCAGCAGCATCGCCACCAGTGCGCCTGCCAGACCCTGCAGCGCGCCCTCGACCAGGAATGGCAGGCGGATGAAGCCGGGGGTGGCGCCGACCAGCGACAGGATCTCGATCTCGTCTCGGCGGGAGAACACAGCAAGCCGGATCGTCGAGAACACGAAGAACATCGCGCTGGACAGCAGGACGATCGACAGCACCAACCCAACGGTCCGGGCGATCTCGACGATCGCGAACAGTAGTCGCAGCTTCTCTGCGCCGAACTCGATGTCCTCGACCGACTGCACACCCTTGATCGTTCGGGTCCACTCGACCAGATCCTGCACGTCGCCTCGCGAGGCGAGATCTGCGTCGATCTCGAGCTCGAGCACCGGCTGACCGGGCAGCGCCGCCTCGTCCAGGCCCTTCAGCAGCTCGGGGTCCAGCAGCTTGCGGTTGCGCTCGCGGTCCATCTCGCGCGTCAGCAGGGTGACGGACTTCACGCCCTCATGCGCACGCACCTGCTTGTCCAGTGCGGCAAGCTCGGCCGGCGTCGTGGCGTCCTGCACGTACACCGACAGCGTCAGCGACTGCCCCAACTCGTGCATCATCTTGCCCGCGTTGAACAGGATCATCGCGAACAGACCCACCAACGTCAGCGCAAGCGCAATCGTCAGGGCGCTGACACCCGTCAGCCACGGCGAACCGCGAACAAGCTGGGCGGCCTGACGCACGACGTACTCAGGGCGGGGGCCGTGCCTCATGGCTCCTCCCCGGCGGTGTCGCGCGGCAAAGGCTGGGTGCTGCGGCCCGCCAGCGGGTCGGCCGCGCGCAGCGCCTGAATCGGAATCGGCTGTGAAAGTCGCTCGTTGGGGCGAGTCACCCGCGGGCGGTCCTCGATCAGCGACCCGCGCGACAGCACCAAGGTGCGCAGACCGTGGCGCTCAAGCAGCGCGACGTCGTGGGTGGCGACGACAACGGTGGTGCCGCGGCGGTTGACGTCCAGCAGCAGGTTCATGATGTCGTTGGCGAGGTCGGGGTCCAGGTTGCCGGTGGGCTCGTCGGCCAGCAGGATCGCGGGCTCGTTGACCAAAGCACGGGCAATGGCCACACGCTGCTGCTCACCGCCCGACAGGTCTCCGGGATAGGCCTGGGCGCGGTGGACCAGACGCAGGCCCTCCAGCAGTTGGTTGACGCGGCGCTCGATCTCCTTGCGCCCCAAGCCCATGATCTCCAACGAGATCGCGACATTGTCGAACACCGTGCGGCGCGGCACCAGGCGAAAGTCCTGAAACACGACACCGATGTTGCGGCGCAGAAACGGCACTGAGGCGTCGCGGAGCACGTGGATGTTGCGGCCGCCAATCAGGATTTGGCCGTCGGTCACCCGCTCCATCACCAGCAGCAGCTTCAACAGCGTCGACTTGCCCGCGCCGCTGGGGCCGGTCAGGAAGACGAACTCGCCCTCGCGCACCCGCAGCGTGACGTCCGACAGCGCGTCGCAGCCATTGGGGAAGCGTTTGTGGACGTGGTACAGCTGAATCATGGCGGGGTGCACCGTAGCACAGCGCCCCAAGCGGCGACAAGTCCGGGTGCTGCCCGGCAATTCCTGCAAGCCACGAAGAACTTGACAGTTGCTGGCCCGTGGCGACACTCCGACGTGGTGCCAGAAAGAGACTGCGGCTCGTTGTGTTCTTCACGTCCTTGTCAAGCTGTGCTAGACCGCGCATCTGAATCCGTTGCCGCGACATCCAACACGGGAAACGTCGATCGGCGACACCCTTCGAACCGTCAGACATCGCCCGCGTGGGCGACTTCACACAGGAGTTCCGTAATGAAGAGATTGCTTACGGCAGCGCTCGCGACCGTAGTCGGCCTGGCGATGGCCACTTCGGCGTTCGCGACCGACACCCGCATCAACAGCCTGTCGGGCGGAGAGAAGGCGTTCACGGTACACGACAGCGCCAACATCTACGTCCTTCCCCAGTACATGGTGAACTACAAGAACAGCGTCGATGTCGACGCGACCAACGGCGCCACCTACGGCACGATGAACATCCGCTATGCCCTGTCGGACGACTCGGTCCTGCTGCTGTTCGGCAAGAGCTCGCCTTGGGCGTCGGTTGTCAGCACCAAGAGCCTTGGTGGAGCCAATCCCGCGACCGCCGCCGGTTTCACCCCCGGCTCGGCTGACCCGACCAACCACCAGTTCGGTATCGGCTTTGGCATGAAGGCCAGCGAGGCGATGCGCGTGGGCGCCACGCTGTCGTTTGGCGCGTCCCGCAACGACGGTGACGGCACCAACCAGAACAACAACAAGTTCTTCGACCTGAACACCGGTCTGGGCTTGGACCTCAACGAGACCAACTCCCTGGACTTCGGCCTGAACCTGCGCTTCGGCTCATTCTCCGACGTCAAGGGCACCCAGGGCGACATGTTCATCTCCGACGGCATCTTCGGCCTGGGCCTGCTGGCCAAGGGCGAGTTCCAAGTGCATCAGATCGCCAAGGTCGTCCCGTACTTTGCGTTCGACTACGACACCCGCGGCGTCGCCCACGCGTTCCGTCAGGACACGACTGGTGCCGAGACCCAGCGTGGCAAGCTGAACACGACCACCGTCTCGCTTGGCGCCGATCTGGCCATCACCCCCGTCGAGGGCGTGCTCGTGCAGCCCGGCCTCGGTCTGTCCTACGTCGGCACCGTGCTCGATGGCAACTCCGCCGCCGGCGCGCAGGCGCTGACGATTGAGGACTCCAGCGCGCTCGTGCCGTTCTACGGCTTTGCGGCTGAGGCCAAGGCGTTCGACTGGATGACGCTGCGCTTGGGCGCCCGCCAGACCATCGTCAAGACCAGCTTTGCCAACACGATGACCCCGCCCGCCACCAACGAGAGCCACAACTCGGCCGTGCTGAACACGGTCTGCGTCGGCGCTGGCTTCCAGCTGATGGGTTGGAACCTCGACCTGAACGTGAACCCCGCGTTCATCAACAACGGGCCGCAGGCGGTCTCCGGCAACTCCACCGCCGGCTTCGCCACCGACTTCGCCCTGTCGTACGACTGGTAGTCCTTCGCGGACTCGGTTGAGCTGATCCTGTCGGCGCCTCGGAGGGCAAACCCTTCCGGGGCGTCGGCGTTTTTGCCTAGTCGCGGGAAGAATCGGGACGACCACGATGTTGCAGGCAGGCGGGGGGCGGGGCGCGTTTGACACGCCGCGTGGCCCAACCCCACACTGCCCCGCCGCGCCATCGCCTGCGAGAGCCCATGACCCGGACCCGTCGCCCCAGCCCGCCGCCGCCCGCTACCGCCAGGATCGGTCTCGCCTTGCTTGGCTTGGGGCTGCCGCTGGCGTTGGGCTGCACGCGTACCGAGTCGACGTCACCCAGCTCGGCCGGTCGGGCCGCGCCCAAGTCCTCGCTGCCGTCGCTGACCCCTGCCCCGGCGCCCTTGCCGGATGCAGCGACGACGACCGACACTGCGGACAACGCCTTCGTTCGGCCCACCGGACCCGTGGCCACCGTGAATGGACGCGACATCGCGGCCGACAAGTTCAACAGCGAGTTTGATCGTCTGGTGGGCACGGGCGGTCGCATCCCGTCGGAACGGCTGCGCAAGATTGCGCGCAACCTGCTGAATCGGTTGGTGGATCAGGAGCTTCGCGCCCAGGCGGTGCGGGCCGAGGGCCTCACGCTGACCGACGAGGAGTTCGACGAGGCGTGGCGCGAGCATACGGCCCGCTGGACCAGCTCGGAGGGTCGGTTCGACGACGTGCGGTTTCAGGCCGACCTCGCCCGCACCCACACCACCGCGCAGGAGCTGCGAGGGCACGTGCGCGACCTGCGGCTGGCCCGCAAACTGGTCGAGCGTCAGGGCAAGGTCGAGGTCAAGGAGGCAGATCTGCGGGCCTTTTACGACCACAACCCGTCGGCGTGGCAGCAACCCGCGTCCCGGATGGTGCGGCCGGTGCTGGTGCGCGTTGCGCCCCGGGCGACGCCGGAACAGGTGGCCGAAGCCGAAGCCAAGGCGCGCGAGGTAGTGCGGGCGCTGCGCAAGGGCGAGGACTTCGAGCAGGTCGCGTCCCGCCACGGTTCGGGCGCTCTGCCGCCCATTCAGCTGGTGCGAGGGTCGTCGGAGTCGGAGCTGGAGACCGTGGCGTTTGCTCTGAAGCTGGGCGCGGTGTCGGAGCCGGTGCGGACGCGCTGGGGCTTCTACGTCCTGCGCCTGCTGGAGAAGAATGACGAGCGCGTGCGCCCCTATGCCGAGGTACGCGCTGAGATTCGCCGCACGTTGACCGTCCGCCGCCAGTATCTGGAGGATCGGCGGCTGGTGCAGGGGCTGCGGCAGACCGCCCACATCGTCGAGCACGCGAAATTCTGAAAGGCGTTCGAGGGGTTCAGGCCGGCGGCGATCGCAGCTCCAGTCGCCCACCCGGCGCCTGCTCGCACCAGTCGATGCCGCGCCGCACCACCCGCAACGCCAGACGACCTTGCCGGATCTGCGGACACAACCCCGCGGCTTGCAGGGTCAGGTGGCGGCCATCGCGCAGCACGACCTCACCGTCCAGCGTCCGCGGGTCGACCGGCTGGCCCGTCCGCGACAGCGCGGCGGCCGGCATTCCCGTCCACAGCAAGTCGTGGTCCGCCGTCAGCGGGGTTACCAGCAGCGCTCCCTCTGGGCGGTCCAGCCACAGTGCGCTTCCCAGCACCGGCTTTCGGGCCCTGACGGGCAGAGCGGCGGTTCGGGAGGTCATGGCAGCCTGGCCCCGACCGGCACGCGAGCGGCCTCGTCGACCCACGCGCGGCTGGCCTTGTCCAGACGAAGAAGACCAGCATTTTCGACCACATGACGACGATCGGAGGTCCCGACCAATGCCGTTGCGACACCCGGCACGGACCGCGCAAAGTGCAGGGCCAGCGCGGCAGCAGACAGGTGGGAGGCTGGACCTTGGGCGACCACGCCGCTTGGCGGTCCGGTGCGGGCCAGACGCCCCTGCAGCAGCGGACCGGCAGCAAAGACCGTCAGACCCAGACGTGCCGCGGCCTGCAGTGCCGACACGGCCTCTCCTTGGACTAGCTGATCGCGTCGAACCAGCGCCTCTGGCCCCCCCAGGCTGATCGGCAGCTGCACGGCGCGCAGCCGGTGTCGGTCGCCCGCCACGTCGTGCGCGCAGCGGACCAGACGCTCGAGCGAGAGGTGGTCGCGTTCCCCCGGCAGCGCGCGCAGGCCGGACCAGGTCGCCACGCCATACGCCTGCAGGTGACCCGCATCGGCCGCGGCCTCCAGCGAAGCAAACGCTCGGCGCAAGCGGTCTTCCAGCAGCGTCGGATCGACGGTCTGCAGTTGCGCCTCGGGGTTGTGCAGGAAGTAGACGTCCAGGGTGCGAATGCCCAGGTTCTGCAGACTCTGTGCGACCATCGCCGTCACGAAGTCGGGTGCCAGACAGTGGCAGCCGCCCCACAGCTCGTCGGCCGTGCAAAGCCCTTGTTGCACGGTTCGTTCGTGAGCCCACTGCAGCGGGTTCGCCGGGGTCTTGCCGTCGTAGGGCACGAACCCAGCCTTCGACGTGACGACCAACTCGTCGCGGGAGATTTCGCCAGCCTGAATCAGCAGATCCAGCGCCCGGCCGACGGAACGTTCAGACCGCTGGCAGCGGTAGCTCGTGGCGGTGTCGAGCACGTTGACGCCCAGCCGCACGGCGTCGACCAGTGCCTGAACGTAGGCCTTGTCGGTGGCGTCGTCGGCGCGGCCGAGATAGGTGCCCATGCCGACCGAGGACACCGTCAGGTCACCCGCCAGGCCGTAAGCGTCAGCCGCAGTGTGTGCCCGATGGCGTGCGGCGAACCGCTGGGTACCGGCTGCGGTGGCGAAGTCGGCGGTCGTGGGGGGCTCCTGGGTCATGGACTCGGTCAGGCAGGGCCCTGCGCGGCGGCCCGGAGGTCGTCGATGGCAGCCCTGCGATCGGGACGGCCAAACACTGCAGAGCCCGCCACGAACCAATCGACGCCCGCTTGCCGGGCCTGACCGATGGTGTCGACCGTGATGCCGCCGTCGATCTGGATGCGCAGCTCTGGCCGGTGTTGGCGGCGCCACGCGTCGATGGAGCGTACCTTGTCCAGCACCCCGGGCAGGAAGGTCTGGCCACCGAACCCCGGATTCACGCTCATGATCAGGACGAAGTCGAGTTCCGACAGAATCGGTTCCAAGGTCGCGAAGGCGGTGTGCGGGTTCAGCGCCACGCCGGGCGACATCCCCAGATCGCGGATGCGCTGCACGGTGCGGTGCAGGTGCGGGCAGGCCTCGATATGGACGCTGAGCCACCGGGTTCCCGCGTTGGCGAAGTCCGCCAGCAGATGGTCGGGCTCGACGATCATCAGGTGGCAGTCGAGCGGCAGGCTCGTCACCCGCTTCAACGCTGCCACGACGGGCGGTCCGAGCGTCAGGTTCGGCACGAAGCGGCCGTCCATCACATCGACGTGCAGGAAGTCGGCCCCTGCGTCGGCAACGGCACGGGCCTCGTCGGCCAAATGGGCAAAGTCGGCGCTCAGGACCGAGGGGGCGATGGCAATCGGGTGCATGGACACATCACTTGTTGGGCGCGGCAAAGGTCGGGGCAGAGAACGACTTGAACGTGGGCGATCCGTCGGGGAAGCGGCCGTAGCTGCCACCCTCAGGGCTGTCGCCTGCTGCCCAGTTGAACCCGTCGATCGGCGTACCGTCGGGGGCGAAGAGCGCGGCCTGCTCTCCCTTGCCCAAGGCCTTGTCCACCACCGGGAATCCGGCTCCGGCGTGGTTGAAGAACACGACCACGAAGCCCTTGGCGGCGATGGTGACGCCGGTGGGCAGAGGCAGCGCTTCGGCCGTGTCGCCGATCTTGTCGCCGATCAGATAGCCAGCCAGATCCACGGTCTGCGTGCCGGCATTGTACAGCTCGACCCAGTCGGACCCGGTCGGGTTGTCGGCGGTGATGGTGCCCTTGGCCACGATCTCGTTGACGAACAGCGGCTGGACCGCAGGGTTTGTGTCGCCGGACGTGTCGGTGGCATCACCGCTGGTGTCGCCCGCGATGTCGCCGCCGGTGGTGTCGGTCGTCACGTCGGCGGTCGAGCCGTCGTCGCCGCTGGACGTTGCGCTGTCGCATCCGGACCACACGCCGACAAGCGCGACAAGGGCGAGGGCTCCAAGCGAATTCCGCATCTTCATGTCTTTCCTTGGCTTTCTCGAAAGCCTGCTAGGGGGGCGGCGCCGCCG
>JBMOIG010000067.1:0-25333 GCA_049317445.1 Myxococcota bacterium
CTGCAGGTCAAGCCGGGCGACGAGGTACGCGCGGTGTCGCCGATGCGTGGGCTGGACCGCGGAGCCGACGATGCGGCGGGCAGTGCCTCGGGCCGATTCAGGGTCGCGGCGATTGTGAGAACGGGCTTTCACGATCACGACCAGCGGATGGCGTTGGTGGATTTCACCGCCGCCCAACGCTTCCTGGGTCGCGGCGACATCGCTCGCTGGCTGGAGGTTCGCGTCGATGATCCGATCCTCGCGGCAGCCCGCTCCGAGTCCTTCCGGGCCGCTCTGGAACCCACGGACATGGCGGAATTGCTCAAGGGAGCCCAGACCTTGCGCGACAAGTTCGTGACGCTTCAGGACTCAGGGCCGATCCCGGGACTCGAGCTGCGTGCGCCCACCGACGCCATCGCCTCGGTCGACAACTGGGTGTCGGGCGTGCGCGCGGCGCGACAGACCCGGGTGCGGACGGCCGGGGCGTTTCGCGTGATCGACTGGGAGGAGATGAACCGCAACATCTTCGACGCCGCCCGCATGCAGAAGATCGCCATGTCGCTGTTTCCCTTCATCATCGTGCTGGTGGCGGCACTGAACGTGGTCGGTACGCAGGCCGTCGTGGTGCACGAGCGGGCGCGCGACATCGCCATCCTGCGGGCGATGGGCTCGAGTCGGCGTTCAGTGGCGGCGATCTTCCTGATGCAGGGGCTGGCCGTCGGTGTGGTCGGCACGCTGCTGGGACTGCTGGTCGGCGGCTTGGCCTGCTTCCTGCTCGATGCCGTGGGTTATCCTTTGGATCCGCAGGTCTATCTGATCTCGCGGCTACCTGTGCTGGTCGAGGCGTCGTCGTTCTTTCTGGCCGGTGGAGCCGCGATCGTCCTTGCGTTTGCCGCCGCCTGGTTCGCCGCCCAACGTGCTGCCTCTCGTGCTCCGGTCGAGGCCCTGCGGCGCCTCGACTGACCCCGGAATCGGCGTTGCACCTTGCGTCGGGCGGCCCTGTGCTGCTATGACCGCGCCGCGTGCGGTTGGGCCGCAGGCGACGGTCCGTTCGGCGGATTTCAGCAGTTTCAAGAGGTTGTGCGCGTGGTGCAAACGGTCGGCGAGCGCTTGCGGCAGCGACGGGAGGCCAAGGGGCTCAGCCTCGAGGCCGTCACGCGCGCCACGAGGCTGACCCGCACGGTGCTGAGCGCGCTGGAAGAAGACCGCTACGAAGACATCGCCGCACCGGTCTACGTCCGCGGTTTTCTACGCATCTACGCCCAGTTCCTTGAGGTCGACGCCGATCAGGTCCTGCAGGCCTGGGACCAGCAGACGACCGTTCGCGACGAGGCGCTGGCGACCCCCGCAGCCCCGGCCGCCGCCTTGCCCGAGTACTTCAAGTCCTCCACGCGCCCCAGCCGGTCGCTGACCCCTGCGCAGCTGTTCCTGCTGGTCGCCACGGCAGCGATCGTGGTGGTGTTCATGTGGTCGGTGAACCGCAAGCGCCCGGTACAGATCGCCGCGCGCCCCGAGGTCCAGACCGCTCCCGCGACCGCCACCGGTCCCGCCGCCCCGTCCTCGCCCCTGCAGAGGGGCGAAACCCGCCGCTAACCCATGGCCGCTACTCGTGAATTGGGGCCGTGCCTGGTTGCGCGGCTGACGCCGTTTCGCGACGCGGACCTGATCCTCTCGCTGCTAAGCGCTGACCATGGCCGGGTGGATGCCATCGCGAGAGGCGCCCGCTCCAGCCGCCGACGGTTTGGCGGGGCCATGCGCCTGTTCTGCGAGGTGAATGCCGCGGTGCAGGGTGGACGCGGCAGCCTGCCCGTGCTGTCCCAGGCCGACGTCCAGCGGGTTTGGCTGCAGGACGAGGTCGGCTACGATCAACTCTGTTTTGCCTCGTATCTCACAGAGTTGGCACTGGTTGCCAGCCAGCCCGACCACGCGGACGCCGACCTGTACGATTGGCTGAGTGGCTGGTTGACGATCACGCAGCTGGGCGTGTCCGGCCATGTGCGGTCGCTGCGTCTGGCGGCCGAGGTCACTTTCCTGCACGTGATGGGCCTGTTTCCCGACGTGCGCTCCTGTCACTCGTGTGGCCGCGAGACTTCGGCCGGCGCCGCGTGGCCCGATCCGACCGAGGGCCTGCTGTGTGGCGACTGTGCCGGTGACGCGGGACCCGTGATCGCGCCCGACATGCTGCTGGCATTGGCCGTGCTGATCTCGCAGCCAGAGCCGGCGATCGAGCTTGCCCGCTCGCTGCCCGTCCAAACCTTGCGCCCCGTCGAAGACCGCGTGGCGCGACTGCTGGCCAGAGTGCTGCCGTCCACGCTGCGGTCATCGGAAGCCCTGCGAACCGCGGTGCGAGACGACCTGCCCGTCTAGCACGCCCCCGCACCACGGCGAGAACCCATCACATCCGACCGATTCCTCGGCGGTTTCTCCTTGTCATCGGAAGGTCGCGATCTTACACTACCGCCCCTCGGATGCCCGACCCTTGCGGTCGGTGAGGCGGCCTGGCCGCGCAACCGCTCGAAAAGAAAAGAGCATCCGAGTCAATGCACGCCCCGCGCGGCCTAGGTCAGGTCGTGTCTCTCCGTGTCGCCTTCGGGCGATGCAAGACCGGGGCGGAGGTCCAACGGAGGCAACAAGATTATGGAACCGACTACCGTTCGTCAGATGCTCGAGGCCGGCGCTCACTACGGCCACCAGACGCGGCGCTGGAACCCGAAGATGAAGCCGTACATCTACGGCGCCCGTAATGGCATCTACATCATCAACTTGGGCAAGACCGCCAAGTTGCTTCGCGACGCCCAGAACTTCCTCTCCCGCATCACCGCCCGCGGCGAGCAGGTGCTCTTCGTCGCCACGAAGCGCCAGGCCCGCGACATCGTGAAGGAAGAGGCCGGCCGCGCGAAGATGCCCGTCATCGCCCACCGCTGGCTCGGCGGCACGCTGACCAACTTCCGCACCGTCAAGACCTCGATCGAGAAGATGAATGAAATCGAGCGCATGCTGGCGCCCGAGATGGCCGTTCGTCTGCCCAAGAAGGAGCAGAGCTCGTTGGCCAAGCAGCACGCCAAGCTCGTGCGTAACTTGGGCGGTCTGCGCAACATGCCCGGCATGCCCGGCGCCCTGTTCGTCGTCGACCCCAGCGAGGAGCACATCGCCATCGCCGAGGCCCGCCGGCTGAAGATCCCGGTCGTCGCCCTGATCGACACCAACGCCAATCCCGATCTGGTCGACTACGTGATCCCCGCGAACGACGATGCCATGCGGTCCATCCGACTGTTCGTTCAGGCCGCTGCCGACGCGTGCATCCTGGGCGCGTCGCTCAGCCGCGATCAGTTCAGCCGCGGCGAGTTCGACGGCGGTGCCGCTCCCGCGACGCCGGGCAGCGAGAACGTCGAGGTCATCCGCAAGCCACGCCACGTCGAGGCTGCTGTCATCGAGGCCGCGACCGTTGAGGACGATGCTGCGGACGAGGAAGCCGAGTAACTCTCGCGCCCTGCATCGAAAGACCTCTCCCTATTTCGTCCTATTCCCCCATGCAGCGATTCGGCATTGACCGTGTCGCGAAGGTGAACCTCATGAGCACGATCACTCCCCTGATGATCAAGGAACTGCGCGAGCGGACCGGCGCCCCCATGGGCGACTGCAAGAAGGCGCTCGTCGAGTCGGACGGCAACCAGGACAAGGCCATCGAGTACCTGCAGAAGAAGTCGGTGGCGACCGCTGCCAAGAAGGCTGGCCGCATCTCGGCAGAGGGCCGCATTGGTTGCTACGTGCACCACGACGGCAAGCTGGCCGTGATCATGGAAGTGAACTGCGAGTCGGACTTCGTGGCCAACACGGTCGACTTTCAGGAATTCGTCCAGTCGCTGTGCATGCAGGTCGCCGCCATGAGCCCGGCGTACGTCCGTCGGGAAGAGATCCCCGCGTCGGTCCTGGCCCATCAGCGCGAGATCTTCGAGGCTCAGGTCCGCGAGCTCGGCAAGCCCGAGGCGCTGGTGCCGCGTATCGCCGAGGGCAAGCTGACCGCCTGGTACGGCGACGTCTGCCTGCTCGATCAGGCGTTCGTGAAGGACGAGAAGGGCACGCCCGTCGGTCAGGTGCTGGCGGAGCGCGTGGGCAAGACCGGCGAGAACATCGTGGTGCGCCGCTTCGTGCGCTACGAGCTCGGCGAGGGTCTGGCCAAGCGTGAGGATGACTTCGCGGCTGAGGTCTCCCGTATGACCGCCCAGGCCTAGCACCGCTCCGGATCTCCCTTTCGCTGCACCGCATCGCCGTCACCAGGGGCCGAGCCCTTGCCCCGACCGCGGCTTCGATGTACACCCCCGCGGCACGACCAGCGTCGGTCGTCCGCGGGTGGTCAGCAGCATGCCGAAATATCGCCGAATTCTCCTGAAGCTCAGCGG
This sequence comes from Myxococcota bacterium, assembly GCA_049317445.1. Classification (GTDB taxonomy): domain Bacteria; phylum Myxococcota_A; class UBA9042; order UBA9042; family UBA9042; genus CAJBNH01. Next base: position 4,380 of record JBMOIG010000067.1, read on the forward strand.
TGAGGCTCTGGCCGGTACGCGAGGCTTTGGCATCGACCCGGAAGTCCTCGAAAAGATCGCCGGGGAATGCAAGGAAGTCGCCGCGCTGGGCGTCGAGCTCGCCATCGTGATTGGCGGCGGCAACATCTTCCGTGGTGTGGCCGGTGCTTCGGCGGGCATGGACCGGGCCAGCGCCGATTACATGGGCATGCTCGCGACCGCCATGAACAGTCTCGCGGTGCAGGACGCGCTGGAGTCGATGGGGGTGCAGACGCGCGTGCAGAGCGCGATCGCGATGCAGCAGATCGCCGAGCCGTACATCCGCCGCCGCGCGATGCGCCACCTGGAAAAGGGACGCGTCGTCATCTTCGCCGCCGGCACCGGTAACCCCTACTTCACCACCGACACCACCGCGGCCCTGCGCGCGGCCGAGATCGGCGCCGAAGTGATCCTCAAGGCCACCAAGGTCGACGGGATCTACGACGCCGACCCGCGCAAGGTGCCGGACGCCAAGAAGTTCACGCAGATCACGCACATGGAGGCCCTGTCGCGCCGCCTCAACGTGATGGACGCGACGGCGCTGTCGCTCTGCATGGACAACAAGTTGCCGATCATCGTGTTCGACCTGAACCAGCGGGGCAACATCCTGCGTGCGGTGCAGGGCGAGGCGGTCGGCACGCTCGTGACGGCAGACGCCGTCGCGGTCTGAATCCCCCGGAGGAGCCATGGAAGAGGAGATCCTCGTCGAACTGGACGACCGTCTGCACAAGTCCATCGAAGCCTTCCACCGCGAGACCACGCGCCTGCGCACCGGTCGCGCCCACGCAGGCCTGCTGGAAGGGGTCAAGGTCGATTACTACGGCACGACCTCGCCGCTGACTCAGGTGGCCAACATCTCGGTCATTGACGCGCGCCTGATCAGCGTCAAGCCGTGGGACCGCAACATGGCGGGCCCGATCGAGAAGGCGATCCTGGCAAGCGACGTCGGCCTGACGCCCAGCAACCGCGGCGAGGTGGTGCTGGTCCCCGTGCCTTCGCCGACTGGTGAGCGCCGCCGCGAGATGGTCAAGGTGCTCAAGCGCTTGGTCGAGGAGTGCAAGGTCTCGATCCGCGCCGCTCGTCGCGACGCCAACGAGATGCTCGAGCTTGTCGAGAACATGCCTGAGGACGACAGCCTGCGCGCCAAGAAGAAGATTCAGGACAAGATCGACGCAGCCGGCAAGAAGATCGACTCGCTGTCCATCGAGAAGGAAGCGGAGATCCTCGAGGTCTAGAACCGCTTGTTTCTGGTTAGGCTGTCCGCCCTTCCTGCCGCACCGACTGCACCCAAGTTCGCAGGAAGGCCCCGTCTGTCTCGCCGCACGCCCGCTCGTGCGCCGGTCCGAATCGGTGGCCGTTGCGCATCGCCTGACACAGCGCGCTGAGCTTGCGGTTGCCGAACCGCTCCATCCAAGCCTGAAAAGCCAGCGCCGCGGCCGTGTAACAGGCGTCCGGGTCGTCGGTCATCTGCCTGTCGGTGGCGGTGGGCAGCGTGTCCAGGGCGGGATGGTCCGCCAGCGAACGGCGCAGCGCCGGCCGAGGAGCGCCACTTGCGGCGACGATCGCCATCCCCTCGCGAAACCACGTCGGCAGATACGCGGCGGTCGTTGCATCCTCAGGGGCGCAGCGCTGAAACATCAGAACGTGGGCGAGCTCGTGCAGCACCACCTGCTCGAAGGCGTGGCTGGCCGGGGGCAGGCTCCAAGCCTGCGGGGCCAGCAGCAGCAGCCCGTCCAACGATGCAATCGCGTGCAGCTGCAAGTCGGTGGGACAGGCAGCGGCAGCTCGCAACTCGGCTTGACTATGGACAGTTGCTACCCGCACCGGCCGACGAAAGTGCCCCCACTGCGACAGCACGCGCGCCATGCCGTCCAGCTCGCGGGCCAACAGAGATCGGACGAACGGGTCGAGCGGCTCGATGAGCTCAACCACCAGACCCGCTGCCGTCGCCGAACCGTCCATGCGGGTCATGCTATCGATTTGCAGCCACCCGGCAAGAGGGGTACGGTGCGCCCGCTGCGGCCGACCCCGATGCGGGATGACGGGCGTGCGGAGGGGCGACGGGATGCAGATGGCGGCGACGTGGGGCACGGACTCAGCCGTGCATCGCAACCCGGGTGCGGCGAGGTGTCCGCGCGTGGGGTTGACGCTGGGCGACCCTGCGGGCATCGGCCCGGAGGTCGCGCTGCAGGCGCTGGTCCATACCCACGTCCACGAAAAGTCGCGCGTGTATCTGTACTTCGCGGCCGAACTCGAGAACTGGCTGCGCACCGCAAGCGAACGCTTCGGGCTGCTGCGCAGGACGTCGAGCGGCTGTCCCGGGCTGGTGCTTGTTCCGTTGCCCAAGGACGGCCTTGCGTATCCGGACCCCGTGGCGATGCCCGGTCGGTCGACGCCGCAGTCGCGCGAGCAGGCGTTTCGCGCGCTGGATGCGCTGGCCCAAGCCGCCATTGCTGGGCAGATCGATGCGATGGTCACCGGGCCGGTCCCCAAGGGCATCTTCGACCACCTGCAGCCTCGGCCCCCCGGGCAGACCGAATTTCTGGCCGCGCGCTTGGGTGCTGAACGGTTCGCGATGATGCTGGCGGGTCCTCGGCTGCGCGTCGTGCCCGTCACCACCCACGTGCCCCTGCGCGACGTGGCCGCCTTGATCACGGAGCAGCGCATCGTCGACTGTTCGTTGGCGGCTGTCGATGCGTTGCAGCGGTGGCTCGACATCTCGGGGCCGCGTCTGGCCGTCTGTGGCCTGAACCCCCACGCGGGAGAGGGCGGTCGCATCGGCGACGAGGAAGAGCGCGAGATCGTCCCCGCGGTCGCTCACTTGCGTCGTCTGGGTATCGACGTTGAAGGCCCCGTGGTGTCCGACACCGTGTTTCATCAGGCCATGACGGGACGCTATGACGCGGTCATCTGCATGTACCACGATCAGGCGTTGGGGCCGTTGAAGACCGTGCACTTCCACGATGGCTACAACCTGACCTGTGGTTTGTCGGTACCGCGCATCTCTCCCGACCACGGCACGGCCTACGACATTGCGGGCAAGGGTGTGGCCGACCCCGGTAGCATGATTCAGGCGATCGTCCGCGGAGAGCGGATGGCGGCGCTCGTCAGCGCGTCTCGAGGAGTGGCAGATGACCCGAATTCTCCTGCGTAATGTTCTTGTTTGGGCCGGCTGCTTGGCGGGCCTGCTGGCCGGGTGCACCAAGGAAGCGCCCCCGCCGCCGCCCCAACCGACCCTGAAAGCGGAGCCTGCCGCTGCGCCTGCTGAGTCGGCTCGGCCGCGGGTGCGCATGGTGGTGCCCCAGCGGCTGCTTGCGAACCCGAACGGGAACAGCCCACTACAGCCCTCGCGTCGCGTCCGGCTGCTGCGCGACATGCGCCCCCTGTTCCCCAAGGGCTTGCCGACCCGCGTGCCCCTGCGAACGGCCCCGGCGACATCCGCTCCGGCACCTGCGCCGGCTCAGCCCTGACCATGTCTACTGACCGCGACCCGCCCGTGCTGGAGGTCGAGGGCCTCTCGATCGCCGTGCATGGCGACCACGGCCCGACGCCGGTCGTTCAGGACATCAGCTTCGCCGTCGAGCATGGCCGGACCCTTGGGCTGTTGGGGGCCAGCGGCAGCGGCAAGACCCTGATCTCGTGGGCGATCCTGCGGCTGCTCGACCGAAACGTAACGGTGGCGGTTCGCGGCCTGCGATGGGAGGGGCGCGACCTGCTGGCGATGTCGCCGCGCGAGTTGGATACCGTGCGGGGGCGCGGCATTGGGTTGGTGCAGCAGGACCCCAACGCCGCGCTGGACCCGTATCTGACCGTCGGCACACAGCTTTGCGAGGGGTTGCGACTGCATCGAGGCCTGTCCGCGCGCGCGGCCGAGGTTCGGGCGGTGTCTGTGCTGCGCGAGCTGGGCGTGGCGGCTCCCGTTGCGCGAATGCGGTCGTATCCTCATGAGTTGTCCGGGGGCACCCGACAGCGGTTGGCCTTGGCGATGGCGTTGCTGATGGAGCCCGCGCTGCTGTGGGCCGATGAGCCGACGACCGCGCTGGACCCGACGACGCAGGCGCAGGTGCTGGCGGCGTTGCGGGCGCGACAGCGGGCGACGGGCATGGCGATCGTGTTCGTCACGCATGACCTGGGGGTGTTGGCGCAAGTGGCCGACGATGTGGTCGTGCTGCACGAAGGGCGCGTGGTCGAGGCGGCGCCGGTCGAGCAGCTGTTTCGTGCGCCGCAGCACCCGTTCACGCGGCAGCTGCTCGCTTGCCTGCCCCAACGGACGGAGGCGACCGATGTCTGAGGTCGTCGCGGCACCGTTGGTCGAATTGCGTCACATTTCCGTGTCCTTTCGAGGGGCAGCGGGCGTCATCCGTGCGGTGGACGACGTCTCGCTGGTGCTCGGACGCGGCGAGACACTTGGTCTGGCGGGCGAGTCCGGCGCGGGCAAGTCCTCGATCCTCAAGGCAATGCTGCGACTGGTGGACGTGGACTCGGGGGAGGTGCGCTTCGACGGCCAGGACGTGACCCATGCCTCGGGCCGTGTCATGCGGCCGATTCGTCGGCGCGTGCAGGCCGTGTTCCAGCAGCCCGAGACGACCCTGAACCCCCGAATGCGTGCAGGCACCTCTGTCGCCGAGCCGCTGCGGGCGCACTTTGGGGCTGCAGCGGTGACGCAGGGACGGATCGCAGCGCTGTTCGAGCAGGTGGGCCTGCATCCCGACCTTGCCGACCGGTATCCGCACGAGCTCTCAGGCGGTGAGTGTCAGCGGGTGGCGGTGGCACGGGCGCTTGCGGTCGGGCCGGAGCTCTTGATGCTGGACGAGCCGACCTCCGGCCTTGACCTTCTGGCGCAACGGGAACTCATTCAGTTGCTTCAGGATCTGCGGTGCGATCGGGGTCTTGCGTGGTTGTGCGTCGGCCATGATCTGACGACCCTGCGGCAGCTTTGCGACCGGGTGGCCGTGCTGCACGCCGGACGCGTCGTCGAGATCGGCCCTGCTTCCGAGGTGTTGCAGCGCCCGCGGCACCCCTATGCCCGCGCGCTGGTGGCGAGCTTGCCTGTGCCCGACCCGACCCGCCGAACCGTCGTCCCGCCGCTGGCGGGAGACCCACCTGACCCCGGTGCCCTGCCCAAGGGCTGCGCGTTCCACCCACGGTGTCCACACGCGCAGGACCGCTGTCGCAACGACCGACCGCTGCTGGCGCCGTTGCAGGGGGACGAGGCGCACCAAGTCGCGTGCCTCCGATCGCAAGAACTTGAAGGTTGATTAGGGGTTGCCTTCCGTCGTGGGCGTCGGCTCGGCCATATCCTCTGCCACCTGATCTGCCTCGGCGGTGACCTCGTCCAGCGGCCGTCCCAAGCGCCAGCGTTGCGCGGGCTCTTCGTCGGTCAGCAGGCGGACGTCGGCGCTGCCGGGCGACAGGCGCGCGTGTTCATTGACCTGGATCTGCACGCCACTTGTGCGCTCGAGGTCGCGCAGGGCCCCAGACAGCTGGTCGTTCAGGATGGCCGCTACCCGCTGGGGGACCTGCACGCGAAACGCCTTGGTCTGCCCTCGGTCCGCCCGGATCGCCGCCTGCAGTCGGCCCAACGCCTCGATCGCAAGGTCACTGGAGGACCGCACGTAGCCCCGGCCCTTGCAGGTGGGGCAGGTCTCCGTCAATCGTTCGTAGATGCTCTCCCGCACGCGCTTGCGGGTCAGCTGGACCGTGCCGAATTCATTGATCTTGCCGACCCGCACCCGCGCACGGTCGCGAGCAAGCTCGGCCTCGAACGCCGCTTCCAGCGTGCGGCGATCGACCGCCTTCTGCATGTCGACGAAGTCCACGATCACGAGGCCGCCGACGTTACGCAGCCGCAGCTGGCGCGCAACAGCTCGCGCTGCCTCGAGGTTCAGCGCAAGCACGGCCTCCCCCAAGCTCTCGGACCCCACCTGACGCGCTGAATTGACGTCGATGACCGTCATGGCCTCGGTTCGGCTGACGACCAGCTCGCCGCCGCCGTGCAGTCGGACCCGGGGCTCGACCGCTTCGAGTACTGCGCGGTCGATCCCCCACAGCTCAAACAGACCCGTCGTGGCGGTGTGCAGCCGCACTTCGGGGCGAGCTTCCGGGTGAAAGCGGCGCACGAAGGTCTCGACGCGCGCAAGCTCCTCGGGGTCGTCGATCCACACGACCGACGTGGTCGGGCTGACCATGTCGCGCAGCGCCCGCAGCACCAGATCCAGATCGTCGAAGATGAAGCTGGGACCAGAAGCGCAGGCAAAACGGGTCTGTACGTCCTCCCACTGTCGCACCAGAAAGCCTATGTCGTCGGCCAGCTCAGCCTCGGTCGCTCCTTCACCGACCGTTCGCACGATCGCGCCGGAACCCGCGGGCGTCAGCTTGGCAACGATGACCAGCAACCGCTCGCGCTCGACCGGGTCGGCGATCATCTTGGACACGCCGTGGTGGACGTCGCGGGCCAACAGCACCACGTTGCGGCCGGGCAGCGACACCTGCATGGTCACGCGCGGTCCCTTCTTGGCGACCGGCTCGCGCACCACCTGCACCATGACCTGCTGGCCTGGAGTCAGCAGCTGGGCGATCGGACGTACTGCCTTGCGGGGCAACGGGTTCTCTGGGTCGAGGCCTTCCGCATCGTGCACCCCGGGCAGCCACACGTCGGCCGCGTGGAGCAACGCCATGCGGTCCAGACCGATGTCGACGAACGCCGCGTCCATGCTGGGCTGGATGCGGGTGACGCGTCCCCGGTAGATGTTGCCCGACAGTCCTCGGCCAGCGGTGCGCTCGACCTGCAGTTCGACGACCTCGTCGCCTTGGCGCAGGGCAACGCGGGTTTCGTGAGGCGACGAGCGGATGAAGAGCTGCTCGTCCTCGCCGCCACGCTTGCCCGGACGGCCGCCGCCAGAGCGGGGCAGGGCAGGATCGGTCGCGGCAGGGTCGGTCACGCAGGCCTCGCGGGATGGAAGAAAGGGGCGGCGGCGGTCAACTGCCGCGTGCAACGTCGAACGAGCCGTTCAGGTAGATCAAGGATTTGTCCAACGCATTGGTCAGTTCAGCGGTGAAGGAACCCTTGACGCGGCCGCCCGGGGCACCGAACTCGTCGATCTGGATGGTGTAGTCGCTCGCCTGGTACAGCCACTGCAGGGTCGCTTGGTCGTTGCTGCCGTCATTCATCAAGACGTTGGCCTCGGGCGCCTCGCCGCCGACCATGGTGAAGGTGCCGGTGATGTACTCGTCGACCTTGGCGATCTGCAACTCCAGCTTGTTCAGTCCCTCGTCACCAGTGATCTGCAACATCTGGATGGTGGACAGGTAGTTGGCGCCTGCGAACCCGAACTTGATCTTCTGCCCCGTGGTGTCGGGGGTCTGCGAGATCGTGACCTCGAACAGGTCCAGCGGCTCCCAGTCGATGTCCTTCTTGGGCACGTCCAGCGTGGTCGGCGTGTCGGTTTGCACAGTGCCGTCGCCGGAGGTGACGTCCTTGCCGGTTGATGCGTCGGGGCTGTCTGGGTCCTTGCCGACCACCAGCGAGTGGCAGACGCCGTCATAGCAGCCCTGCCCGGCCGCGCACGACTGACCGACCCATGCCGTTCCGGTTGCGTTGCACGCCTGCGCGGCGGTCGACGTCAGGCACTGTCGGGCGCCTGGAACACACTGGCGCGCCACGCACTTCAGCGCCGCGGCGTCGCAGACCTGGCCGGTGCCGCACGCCGTCTCCTTGTAGGTCCCGCCCTTGCACTCGAGCAGCGTCTTCCACCCACAGGACTTCACGCCCTCCGTGCAGCTGGCCGGCACGCAGACGCCCGCCTTGCAAACCGTCGAGCCACCACAGGTTTGGGCTGCCGTCGCGTCGGCTGCGCCGTTGTCCGGGCAGGCCATGACGGTGTTGCCGCTGCACGAGCGCTTGCCCTTCTCGCAGATGACGGCCTGACACTTGCCCCCGGCGCAGTACTTCGACTCGCCGCAGGAGGCTACGCCGTAAGCCTTGCCGCTCTCGATGCAGGTGGCGGTCGCGTTGCCCACGCAGACGACGGACCCTTCCTGGCAGAACGTGGCGACCGGGCCGGGCGTTGTGGCGGCATCCTCGCTGCAGCCGGAAAAGCCAAGGCAGAGGAGGAAGATCGCGGTGCCGAACGGGAAGCTGCGTGCCATGACGGTCCTCGCGGGCCGGCAGAGTCGGGGCCGGCCACCGCCCTTGTAGCCAACCCCACGTCCGATCGGCAAGCGCCGTCGTAGACTACAGATGATCGTGCATGATTTCGCGCGGTTTGTTGGGGCCGCGGGAGGGGCCCACGATGCCGCGCGCTTCCATGGTGTCGACGATGCGTGCCGAACGACCGTAACCGATGCCCAGCTTGCGCTGCAGGAAGCTGACGGAAGCCTGATTGGCGTCGATGACGACCTGCACCGCCTCGTCGTACAGCGGATCGAGCTCGCCGTCGTCGATCTGGTCCACCGCCTCGACTTCGGGGTCGCGCAGGATGTCCATGTCGTACACGGGCGCGCCCTGCTCCTTCCAGTGCCGAGCGAGCTCGACCACCTCCTCGTCGGTGATCCAGGTACCGTGGCAGCGCTTCAGGTGGCCCTCGCCGGGGGGGACGAACAGCATGTCGCCCTTGCCCAGCAGCGTCTCCGCGCCAGTCGAGCCCAGCACGACCTTGGAGTCCATCGACGACGCGACCTGAAACGACAGGCGCGTGGGGAAGTTGGCCTTGATCAGGCCGGTGATCACGTCCACCGACGGCCGCTGCGTCGCGAGCACCACGTGAATGCCGGCGGCGCGAGCCTTCTGCGCCAGACGGGCCACGGCGTGCTCCACTTCCTTGCCCGACGCCATGATCAGGTCGGCGAACTCGTCGATCACGATCACGATGTAGGGCATGTCCTCGGGGACATCCACCACGTCCGGCGAGGTCTGGCCTTCCGCATCCAAACGCTCGGCGGCGGCGCGGCGACGCAGGGCCTGGGCACGCAGCTCCGGGAGCTTTTGCTTGTAACCCGCGAGGTTGCGTACTTCCACGGCGGCCAGCAGCCGGTAGCGACGGTCCATCTCCGTCACGGCCCACTTCAGCGCCAGCTCGGCCTTGTGGGGCTCGTCCAACACGGGCAGCAGCAGGTGGGGGATCCCTTCATAGACGCTGAGTTCCAACACCTTCGGGTCGATGAAGATGAAGCGGACCTCGTCGGGCGTCGCGCGGAACAGCATCGAGCAGATGAACGAGTTGATGCCCACCGACTTGCCGGTGCCCGTTGCGCCGGCGACCAGCAAGTGCGGCGCGCGGGCGAGATCGGTGCAAAGCGGCCGCCCCTCGATGTCCTTGCCCAAGATCAGCGTCAGCAGACTCGCGCTGTCGCGAAAGACCGGGCTGTCCACGATCTCGCGGAAGTACACCAGCTGGCGCTGGGCGTTCGGCACCTCGATGCCCACCACGTCGCGCCCGGGAATCGGCGCCACCACGCGCACGCGCAGCGCAGACAGCGACATGGTCAGGTCGTCGCGCAAGTTCACGATCTTGCTGATCTTGATACCGGCGGCGGGACGGTACTCGTAGGTGGTGACCACGGGTCCCGGGCGGATGTCGGTGACTTCGCCCGTGATGTTGAAGTCACGCAGCTTCTGCTCGAGCACCAGCGCGTTCTCTCGCAGGGTGATGTGGTCGCAGTTCACCACGCGGCTGGGCGGCTCCCGCAGCAACGTCGACGGCGGCAGCTCCCACGACTTGTGCTTGCCGATGCCCAGCGAACCCTGGGCCTCGACCGGCGCGCGCAGCGGAGCGTTGCGCGTGGCCTCGGTTTCGACGATGCGCGGCCCCTTGGCCAACTCGCCCGACGCCGCCACTTCCGCAATCGCGGCAGGCGCTTCCACCCGCTCACCGCCAGAGGCCGCGGTGGGCGCCATCGGCTTGGCCATCGCCTCTTCCAGCTCTGCGCGGGCCATCTCGACGTCGCGAACGTCCATCTCGGACGTCGCAAACGGTTCCGAAGGCGGCGGCGGGATCACTTCCACGGCGTGACTGGGGTGGACGCTGGCTTCCTCAGCCGCGGCACCCGCAGGCATCCGGACGCGAACGCTGGGTTCTTCGCGGGCACGGCGCAGCGAAGAAGGGATCAGGTCGTTGGGCGGCGCGATCGACTCGCCCATGGGGAACCCGTCGGGCGCCGGCATCGACACGCGGACCACTGCGGTCTCAGGCAGGGCGGCTTGGGCAGGCTCGTCCAAGTCCTTCACGGTGAAGTGGAATTCGTTCTCGCCTTGCAGACCGTCGGACAGACCATCGGTCAACGCAACGTCCTCGTCGCGGCGACGGCGGAACCAGGACCGCTTGCCCAAGCCCCGCAGGTGACCGCGTGCGGCCTGCGCGCTCTGGGACGCCACCTCACCGACGACGGGCGCCGCTTTGCCGGTGGCCCACAAGAGCGTCGAACGCACCAGCGACCGGCCCGTGATCGCCGCCAGCGACGTGCCCAGCACAAGCACGGCGAGCAGTGTCGTGCCCACTGTCGACACCAGCGCCTTGCACACGACAGCGACTGCGCCCGGCAGCAACCCTGCAGCATCCTTGCCGAACGGTCGGAACGCAACGGACTGCGCCACCAAATGCAACAGCACCAGCGACGCAAGGCTGGCCCCGGCGATGCCAAACATGGCGCGCGGCCGCGGCAGCTCGACCTTGCCCATCAGGGTCCGCACGGCGAATACAAACAGCAGACCGTCGAGCAGGAACGCGCCCAAGCCCAGCGCCTGCAGCAGCAGGTCCGCGATGCGCGCGCCGACGGGTCCGATCAGGTTCACGACCCCTTCGGAGCCGCGTCCCGACTGCATGATCTCCATGTCGCGGGCGGTGTACGACCCCAAGGCAACGCCGAAAGCGACCGCGGTGATCGTCAGGACGATCCCCAACATTTCGCCTCGGAGCTCCAGCCGACGCGCCTCAGCCAGGACGGCCGTCGGCGACGCGGTGGTCTTCTCGGATTCGCGGGATTTGGCTTCGGTCTGGGCGTGGGCCATGGCTCACCTGCGGGGACGAACGTCTGGAGCTTTCAGCAAAAAAGGCGGCCGGTCGCCTTCGCCTGAAGCATCCTGAACCGTACCATGCAGCCCCGGGGGCGCCAGAAAATGGGCGTGTCGCAGCTACGGTGCCGCCCGGGCGAAATTCCGCAGCGGATCCGGCCGCTGAGGCCCCCGCAGAGCCCTTCGCGAAGTGGTTGGATTGACAAGTAATCCGCCGGTTCGTCGGCTCAGGCCGGTCCGCGCCCTCGCTACGTAGCCACTGTCCGCTGCGAGGCCACCTCTGGGGCTGCTCTGTAGGTGGATGAAGCGCAAGGCGATTTTTGCACGCACGGCGACAAGCTTCTGGGCGACCGACCTGCCGTCGGCAGCGAATTCACCGGCCCGTCGAAGCCGAAGCCGCGCTCGCCCGTTGTGACCGACAGGGGGGCAGTGGATACTGCCGGCGCCAGAGACTGCACCCGACCCCGACCGCAGGAGAACGACATGCGTGAACGTCTGATTGCCCTCACGCTTGCGAGCTGCCTCGCTCTTGCCGCGCTGCTGCCGTCTGGGGCCGAAGCCGCTGCCAAGAAGAAGAAGCCAAAGGCCAAGCCGGCCGCCACTGCCCCGGCAAGCCCCACGGGAGCCAAGGCCGCGCAACCCGCGGAGGCCAAGGTAGAGCCGGCCGTCCCTGCCGTCGCTCCGCCTGCGGTGCCCGCTGCAGACTCCGTCGACCCGGCCGCGGTTGCCAAGGCGGTGCAAGGATTCTACGAACGGACCTCGGCCTTTCAGGCGCGCTTCGTGCAAGTTGTGAAGAAGAAAGGGCTTAGCAAGGGTCTTCAGCGTGAGGGCGTGGTCTACCTGACCAAGGGCGATGCCGCCAAGCCCGGCAAGATGCGCTGGGACTACCCGACGGAGGAGATCTTCTACTTCTCTGACGGTGAGGTCCTGTGGTCGTACGAGCGCAAGGAGCGACTGGCCGTCCGCGTGCCTGTCAAGAACAGTCAGGTGGCCCAGGCGACCACGTGGCTGACGGGACAAGGCAACCTGGCGGAGAATTTCACCCTGACGCTGGTGCCGTCTTCCGTGGCGGACACGTGGGCCCTCAAGCTCGTTCCCAAGCAGGGCACGCAGACCATGCGGTCGTTGACGCTGGTGGTCGACAAGAAGACCGCGGCGGTGCGGGCCACCGTGCTTGAGGACCCGCTGGGCGACTCGACCACGCTGCAGTGGCTGGACCCGAAGTACGACGCCATCGACGACAAGGTCTTCGCCTGGTCGCCGCCCCCCGGCGTGACCATCAAGAACCTCTAGTCGCAACGGGCGATTGACGCAGCGCGGGCTTTCGCGGCAGGCTGCTCCCCTTGCCGCGGCTGTTCCTGCTGCGCGCCACGAGGGGCCATGCACCGCCCAGCACGCCCGCTTGTCGCCGGAAGCCTTGCCGTCCTCTGCACTTGCGTCGTTGCGTGGTCGCCAGCGGCCTTGGCGCACGAGCTCGATGCGCCCTCGATCGATGTCCAGACCTGGCAGCCGGTGGCGGGCGTGAATGACGGTGCCGTCACGCGTTCGGCCCGGCCGATGGACGACGCCGCGTGGGCGATGCTCTTGGCGATCCACTACACGCGGATGCCGCTTGTCTTCGTCAACGATGCGGGCACGGTCAGCCGCACGCAGATGGTCGTCGGCGATCTGTGGATGGCCGACTTGGGCGCCGCAGTCGGCTGGCACGGGTGGACGTTCGCGGCGGGACTGCCGGCGTCGCTGGATGCACGAGGTGGCGGCCCCAACCTTGTTCAGGTCGCGGCGCCGACGTCGCCCGCGTTCGGTGATCTGCGGGTCGAGGCTCGTAAAGCCCTGCACCACATCGTGATCTCCGGTGGAGCGGTTGATCTCGGCGCTGCCGCCGTCGTGGGATTGCCGACCGCTGCTGCGGCAAGCTGGCTTGGCGGGACGCCCAGTCTGGCCCTTGAAGGCTTGGCGACCTTGCAGACTGGGGCGTGGCAGGCGGACCTGAACGCAGGTTTGCGACTGCGGTCAGAGCAGGCTCTGTCCGTGCACCAACTCGACCTCGAGGGCCAGCCGCTGCACACGGAACCCGCCACCGTGGCCCTGCGCTCGGGTTCGTCGTTTGTCGCGCGGGTCGGCGTTTTGCGACGCTTTCTCGATGACCGGGTTCGCGCCCGGGCCGAGGCGCAGCTGGGCACGCAGGCGCCGTGGGTCGCTGCGGTGCCCGCCAGCCTGCTGCAGCTCGATGGCGCACTGAGCGTGGACTTCGCCATCCTGCCGTATCTCCGCGGGTTCTTTGGCCTCTCGGGCGCGCCCACCACCGGCCCGGGCTCAGCCTCGCTGCGCGCGGCGGTCGGCCTGACCTTCGACGCGCAAGAGGTGCCTTCCGACGAAGACGGCGACGGTCTGGTCGACAAGCTGGACCGGTGCCCCAACCAGGCAGAGGACCGTGACGGCTTTGAAGATCAGGACGGTTGCCCCGACACCGATCACGATCAAGACGGTGTGGCCGATCTGACGGACCGCTGTCCGATGCAGCCCGAGGACATGGACGGCTTCCAGGACGAGGACGGCTGCCCCGACCCCGACAACGATAGCGACGGCGTGCTGGATGCTGCTGACGCTTGTCCCGACGAGGCCGAGGACAAGGACGGCTTCAAGGACACCGACGGCTGCGTCGATGCCGACAACGATGAAGACTCCGTGCCGGACGTCGACGACCTGTGCCCGCAGCAACCGGAAAACCGCAACGGGTTCGAGGATTCGGACGGCTGCCCCGATACGCCTCCGCGTCCGCCTCCGCCGCCTGCACCCGTGATCGAGACCCCCACCGTCGCTCCGGCGCCCGCTCCGCCACCGGTCGAGAAGCCTGCGAAGGGCAAGGCGAAAGCCGTCAAGGCCAAGGCGAGCAAGGCCAAGGCGACGAAGAAGGGCGGCAAGTAGTCCAGAGCCCAACTGGCCCTACAACGGGATGTTTCCGTGCTTCTTCGGCGGGTTGCTGTCGCGCTTGCCGGCCAGCATCCGCAGCGACGAGACCAGGCGTGGGCGGGTGTCCTCCGGGTGGATCACCTCGTCGATGTAGCCCAGCTCCGCGGCCTTGAATGGGTTGGCGAACACATCGCGGTAGCGCTCGACGTACTCGGCTTTGGCCTTGGCGGGGTCCGGTGCGGCCTTCAATTCGTTGCGATACACGATGTTGACGGCACCATCGGGACCCATCACTGCGATCTCGGCTGTGGGCCACGCGAAATTGATGTCGCCGCGGATGTGCTTGGACGACATGACGTCGTAGGCCCCGCCGTAGGCTTTGCGAGTGATGACCGTCAGCTTGGGCACGGTCGCTTCCGCATACGCATACAGCAGCTTGGCACCATGGCGGATGATGCCGCCGTACTCCTGCGCCGTGCCCGGCAGGAAGCCCGGAACGTCGACGAAGGTCAGCAGCGGGACGTTGAAAGCATCGCAGAAGCGCACGAAACGCGCCGCCTTCACCGACGCATCGATGTCCAGACAGCCCGCGAGCACCGACGGCTGATTGGCAACGACGCCGACGGTGTCTCCGCCCAACCTTGCGAAACCGCACAGGATATTGCGCGCGAAGTGCTTGTGGACCTCGAAGAACCAGCCATCGTCCACCACGGCTCCGATGACCTCGTGCATGTCGTACGGCTTCATCGGGTCGTCGGGCACCAGCTCGGTCAGCCGCGGGTCGCGTCGGTCGGTCGGGTCCTGAGTCGCCCGCTTGGGGGGCGCCTCGAGGTTGTTGGACGGCAAAAAGCTCAGCAGTTCCCGTACAGTGGCGATCGCCTGCTTCTCATCGTCGGTGGCGAAGTGCGCAACGCCTGAGGTCGTGGCGTGCCGCATGGCGCCGCCCAGTTCCTCCTGCGTCACGTTCTCATGTGTCACGGTCCTGATGACGTCCGGCCCCGTGATGAACATGAACGACGTCTCGCGCGCCATGATCACGAAGTCGGTGATCGCGGGGCTGTAGACCGCGCCACCCGCGCAGGGGCCCAGCACAACCGAGATCTGCGGCACCACGCCCGACGCCATCACGTTGCGCAGGAAGATGTCGGCATAGCCCGCCAGCGACACCACACCCTCCTGGATGCGCGCGCCGCCCGAGTCGTTGAGTCCGATCACAGGGGCGCCGGTCTTGATCGCCATGTCCATGATCTTGCAAATCTTCTCAGCGAATGCGCCGCTCAGCGAGCCGCCGAACACCGTGAAGTCTTGCGCGAACACGAAGATCGTCTTGCCGTCGACCTGTCCGTAGCCCGTGACGACGCCGTCGCCCGGGATCTTCTTGTCGGCCATGTCGAAGTCGGTGCAGCGGTGCGTCACCAGCCGGTCGAGCTCGACGAAGCTGCCCGCGTCGAGCAGCAGGTCGATGCGCTCGCGCGCGGTCAGCTTGCCGGCCGCGTGCTGCTTTTGCGTGCGCTCTTCGCCGCCGGCGGTCACCGCTTGACGGTCCAGTCGCTCCAGCCGGTCGAGGATCTTCTTTCTCCGCAGGGTCATCGGGGCACTCTCCACAAACACGCGACTCCCGAAAGGGGCATCGGGGCGGGGCAGGGCCGGCGGGGGGACCGGTTCGGGGGGGCAGGGCGCGTTGATACCAGCGAACCCGTTGCGCGGCAAGGACTCGCCATCCTTGTAACGCGCCGCGTCAATTCCTTCTTGACAACTTGACGCAACGCGTTAGATTGGGTGCGTCACGAACGAACACGAACCCAATTAGTGCCGCGGCAGGGACCAGATCGACGCACGCAGAGCCATTCGCCAGCCGATGCCCGCCGCGCACATGGAGGAATTCCCAGATGAGCAAGCCCGATATCGTCGACGTCGACGCCGTGCGTCATGAATCCCAGACGCCCCGTCACGACAACCCCGCCCAGCGTTTCGCTCGCAGCCTGCTCGGCACCGCGGTGCTCGAGCGTGCAGAGGCCGCCCGCGTGGCCGTGCGCGAGCAGTTCCAGACCCGCGTCACGGAGGCCCATACCCGCCTGAACGTCCTCGAGAAGCGCGCCCAGGACATGGTCAGCCAGATGCAGACGTCGGTGCAAGCCACCGCGAATGCTGCGCGCGACCGCGTCATGGAAGAGAAGACCGAGGCGGTGCAGAAGGTCGAGCAGCTCGTCGCGGCTGTCGCCAAGGTCGATCGCTCCAACCTCGAGGCGTGGCTCAAGCAGCCGGCTGAGGTTCGTGAAGACGTGCTGACCGCTGTCGGTCTGGCGTCGCAGAAGCAGGTTCAGACGCTGCACGAGGAGATCGCCGCCCTGCGCGCCGAAATCTCCGGGCAGTTCGAAGCCCAGACCGAAGCCCTTGGCCACATGGTCGGCAAGACCGACGCGGTCGAGAGCACTGAAAAGAAGGCACGCGCGAAGAAGACCCCCGCCGCGCACGCCTAACCCCCCGGCCGGCCGGTCCTGCCCAGACTGGCCGGGTTCGGAGTGACCGCACCCTACGCTTCCCCGTCGGTGTGGTCTGCGACCCGCAGTTCGGAGCTCCCTTCCCCGTTAGCTCCGGACCTGCGGGTCGCGCATTTTTGTCGATTCAGGTGCATCGTCAGCGGTTTCCGGCTAGCCTGCGACGCCCAGAGGCCACGTGATCCGTATAGGGGGCGCAAGCCACGCGGATCCGGCCGTTTTTCGGGGGGATATGCACACCAATCGTCATCTGATCGCCGCTGGCGTCGCTGCTGGGCTGTGCCTGCTTGCCGTGGCTGCCGTGGCCCAAGAGGCCGCAGGGGTCGAGGCCGCGCCCCTTGCCACGCCGGCCACGCCGACCGCGGCCCCTCCCGCTGCCGTTGCAGTACACACGCAACCCGATGCCACTTGGTGGCCCGCCGGTCTGTCCGCCAATGTCGAGGACCGTGTGGTGGGGCGTCGCGAGCCTTCGGTTCAGGTCGGTCGCCCCTTGGCCACGGACGACGCACGGCTGGACGGCGAGGACTTGAGCGAGCACCGCCTGCGGGTCGGCGCGCAGTGGAAGTATCCGCTGCAACGTTGGGGAGTTGCGGACCTGCGAGTCGCTGCGCAGGCAGACCTGTTCGCGCAGACCTTTGATGCCGCCGGCACCGCATCAGACTCGCGGCTGCGGCAGGCTTGGCTGGAGGCGACGACGGCGGTGGGACGTTTCGGCGCCGGTCGCACGATGTCCGCATGGGGTTTGGGGATTGTCGCGCAGCCGGGACTTGCGGACCCCCTGCAATTCGGGCTGGAGAGAGGTGGTTCGCTGGTCGATCGCGTGCAAGCGGCGCTGTTGCCGGCGGCGTTGTGGACCAAGGACCCGCGCAAGGCCTTTCCGCTGGCGTTGGTGCTGGCCGCCGACCGCGTGGCGCGCGACGGGCTGGCGGACATGGATGCAGGCGACCAGGCCTACAACGCGGTCGCGGCGCTGCTGTACCGAACGACGGAGCTCGAGTTGGGGGTCTACGGTGTGGTGCGGACCCAGACCGACGCGCAAGGTCTGGACCTGAACGCCAACATCGCCGACCTGTACGGCGCATGGTCGACCGGCAAGGGCGCGTGGAAGCTGAAGGTTTCGGGCGAGGGCGCGTTCGTGTGGGGCACGACTACCTGGCTGCGCACGGCGAGCTACCCGCAGCACATGGACCTGCAGCAGTACGGCGGTGCCCTGCGGCTGGATGTCTCGCGTCGGTGGCTGCAGGCCAGGCTTGAGACAGGGATGGCCAGCGGCGACGGTCGGCCGCTGGACGGCACGCTGGGTACCTTCCGCTTTGCCGAGGATTACCGCGTCGGCTTGGTGCTGTTCCCGCACTATCTGCGTCGACAGACCCAAGCGACCGCGCAGAACCTGACCGACCCGCGCTTTGCTGCGCAGCCGCCGGCTGGTGTTGCTCACGTGGAGAGCGAAGGTGCTGTTACGCAAGCGATCTACGTCAACCCGGTGGTCCGCCTGCAGCCGCATCCGCGCGTCGCCATCCTGGTGGGCGGGGTGATGGCCAGCGCGCCTACGGTGGTGGCGGACCCGTTTCAGACGTTCCTCACCGGAGGCAAGCCGATCGGGCCTCGCGGGGCGGCGGCTGCGCGCGCGCTGGGGCTGGAATTCGATGGAGGTGTCGAGGGCAACCTGCCCTTGGGCGCCGGCTTTGCAGTGGTGGCACGTGTGCAGGGCGGCTGGCTGCTGCCGGGCGAGGCTTTCGCGGACGCAAGCGGCGCTTCGGCCGATTCGGTCGGCGTCGCGGAAGGTTCCGTGGCGTTGTCGGGCCAGTGGTAGGGGAGAGGGTGACCATGCGGAACTTCGCGAACGTACTGATTTTCACCCTGCTCGTCGGCCTGTGGGGCTGCGCCGATCTCGACCTGACCGAGCGGGGGCTGCACGCGACCTTCGTTGCCGGCCAGGCGCGCGGGCCAACCATCGTGTTCCAACCGCTGCACCAACCGGAGCCGCTGATTCCCTTCCCGAATGATCTGGCGCTGCGCGTGGATGCCGACGGGTCGACTCACGCCAACATCTCGATGCAGGCACCCGCCAAGACCGAGCAGCGCAACCGCAAGCACTTCAACGAGGTCGACGGCTTCTCTGGCCTGACGCCGATCACGATTGCGTTTGACGGGCCGCTGGACTTGACGACTGTGAACGACGACACGGTGTTCGTGGTGAACGTGACGCCGGGGTCCAAGCGTTTCGGCGAGCGCCTGCCGCTGGACCTGGGCCGTGGCTGGTTTCCGCACGACGCGGAGCCGCACGCCTACGAGCCCTTCGATCCGTATGCCGATTTCAACAGTTACGTGATGCCGCCCGACAACAAGATCGACACCGACGGCGACGGCACGCCGGACAAGTGGGTGTACCACTACGAAGTGAAGACCCACACGCTGGACATCCGGCCGCTGCTGCCGCTGGAGTCGGGGGCTCGCTACGGCGTGTTCCTGACGCGCGGCGTCAAGGGCTGGTCGAAGGACGGCAAGTACGGCGCTGTGGTCAGCCCGTTTGACGTCGTCAACCACGACAGCCAGACAGAGGCGCTGAAGCTCGCGCTGCCGTCGCTGAATCAGGTGGGCGTGCAGGCGGAAGACATCGCCTTTGCGTGGACGTTGTCGACGGGAGATCTGGCGCGCACGTTCCGCAAGCTGCGCGACGGCTTGTACGGGTCGGGGCCGTTCGCGTGGCTGAATACGCAATTCCCTGCGAAAATCGCGGATGTGTACGACACCGAGATCGCGTTCGACGGCGACAAGTCCTACAAAGACTATCCCATCGTGCCTCGGGACCACACCTACATCGTGCAGGGCGCCTTCATGAAGGAGGTGTTCGCGCTGATCAACCTGTTCCAGCCCGGTGTTGCCGACAGTTTCACCAACGTCGCGCACGTCGTGTTCGGCGAGTTCACGACTCCGAACTTCCGCGCGACGAGCGACAACGTGTGGCAGCTCGACACGGTGGCTGGCACGGCCGTAGTGGCCAAGGAGCAGGTGCCGTTCCTGCTGGTCGTGCCCAAGACCACCGCCAACCACAAGCCCCCGTTCCCGGTCACGATCTACGCTCACGCAACGGGGACCAGCCGCGTCGAGTGCCTGTTGCTGGCCGACCGGCTGGCCCAAGCGGGCATCGCCACCTTCGCCATCGATGCGGTCGGCCACGGCCCCGTGCTGACCGAGCCGCGCAAGATGATCGAAGAGCAGGCCGCCAAGACCGGCATGGACGTGGGCATCTTGATCAAGGCGATCCTCGCGCCCCTGATCTTCTCGGACACGGAGAAGCGCTTTCCGGAGGGGACTTCGGTCGACAAGATGCTGGACGTGCTGCTGAATCAGGGCTTCGTTCAGCAGCTGGCCGTCAAGGGCCGCGCGGTCGATGACAACGGCGACTGCTACAAGAAGGGCGGCGAGGCCTACTACGCGCCCGACGCCTTCCGCCTGCGTGACGCCATGCGCCAGACGACCTTCGACTTCATCGTGGCCGTGCGCATGCTGCGCGCTCTATCGAACAGCCATGTCCCCACGCCGCCAACGGATCCGCGCACGGCGACCAAGGCGCAGCTGATGCCCAACCTGTTGGCGGGCGACTTCGACATGGACGGCCAGATCGACGTCGGCGGCGACAAGGTCCCGTATTTCATGATGGGCGTGTCGCTCGGCGGCATCCACACTGCGCTGACGGCCCCGCTGGAGCCCGCGATCACGCACGCCGCCGCCGTGGTGCCGGGCGCCGGCCTTGCCGACATCTTCATGCGCACGGCGCTGCAGTCGGTGGTCACCCCGCTGATGCACTCGATCCTGGGGCCGATGGTTGTCGGCTGCCCGCGTGGCGAGGGCAAGGTCGACCTGACCTGGGACGATGACGCCGACAACTGCAACCGGACCGAGACGTTGAGCTATGTCGACGAGGCAAGCGGCCTTTGCCTGGCTGCTGGCGTCATGAAGCCCACGGCGCGCGGTCAACTGCAGATCCCGGCAGGCGCAACGATCAACGTGCGGAACCTGGAGAATGGCGAGTCGCGTGAGCAGGTTGCGGCGGCCGACGGGCACTTTGCCGTGGCCGTGTCCAGCGACAAGGGCGACCGCGTCGGCGTCGAAGTTCACGACGCGCAGGGCAAGCTGCTCGCTTCGGCTGAGCTGACGGCGCCTCACGACGGTCTGGCGAGACAGCGCAACACGCCAGAGTTCCGCCGGTTCGTGCAACTGGCCGCCAATGCTCTGGAAGGGGCCGACGCGATCACGGTGGCCGACCGCGCGATGCTCGACCCCAGCCCTGGCACGTCGCCGACCAACCTGCTGATGATGCTGTCTGTCGGGGACCGCACCGTGCCGTTTACGACCGGCGTGTCGCTGGCCCGCGCCGTGGGTCTGTTCGGCCGTCCCACCGCCCAGGACGCCGAGCCGTGGCGTGCCTGGACGGAAGAAGCGATCGCGCGCGGCCTGCTGACCAGCGGAACCGGAGAAGTGCCGTTGCTGGACCCGACCAAGCCTGAGGGCGG
>JBMOIG010000068.1:0-24648 GCA_049317445.1 Myxococcota bacterium
GCTACTACACGCACATGCCGCCGTACCGAGGTTTGCTCTACTGCATCAAGCTCTAGCATTGGCGCGGGCCGCTGGACAGCGGCAAAGCAAGGTTCGGAAACCGGCTACTGGTGAAGGCAGGCCGCTGACGGCGGCAGGAAAGGGGGCCCCGTGAAGACAAGAGCCTGGAATTGGACGACGGCGGGTATGGCCTTGGTGCTTGGGGTAGTCTGCCTCGCCCCGGCTGCTGCTTGGGCTTCCATTCCGACGACGACGTTGGTGGAAGGCGCCCTCGCGGGGGCAGACGGATCGCCTGTCGCCGATGGCGACTACACGATGCGTTTCTCGCTGTACAAGACTTCGGTCGACTCAAACCCGGTCTGGAGTGAGGGCCCGGTGCAGGTGGCAGTCAAGGATGGACAGCTGTCCTACCTGATCGGAACGACTGCGCCGCTTGCCGCAAGCGACTTGGCTCAGGCCGCTTGGCTGGGCATTCAGGTCGCCACCGACCCGGAGCTGACGCGCACCCCGTTGGCGTCTGCGCCGTTCGCCCTGCGCTCTACCGAAGCCAACGGCATCGCCTGCTCTGGCTGTCTGCCGTTGTCGACGTTTGACCAGAACGAGGTCTCGGCCTACGTGAACGCGCAGAATCTGGCGACCGTCGCGACCAGCGGCAACCTCGCTGACTTCTCCGGGGCGCCGGACTTCAGCGTGTACGCCACGGCGTCGAAGCTGGCCAAGGTCGCCTCCACGGGCAGCTATGCCGACCTTTCTGGGGTTCCGGACTTGAGTGGCGCGGCCAAGGTTGCCGACCTTGCCGATTACGCCAAGGGCTCCGCCGTCGCCCTCTACGCCAAAGCGGCCAACCTCAAGAAGGTGGCCACGACGGGCGCGTATGCAGACCTGGCCAACCTGCCCACAGTGCCGAAGCTTGGCGTGCTTTGCGGCACCGGTCTGGTCGTCAAGGGCATCAAGGCCGATGGCAGCATGGACTGCGTCGCCGGCGCGGCCACCGTGCTCAAGGGCGACGACCTCGCCGTCGTCTCGAACGGCCTGCTGACCAACATCTTTACCGATGTGTTCGCCAACACGACCGCCGTCGGCATTCCGGACAACAACCCCACCGGGGCCAGCTCGACCATCGTGGTCGGCGACGTCGGCAGCGCCCAGAAGCTGACGGTCTCGATCAAGGTCACCAACAGCGACATCAGCACGCTGACCGTCAAGCTGTATGACGCCAACAACACGGAGTACGTGTTGCACAAGACCAGCGGGTCGGGCGCCTCGATCGACACCACGTACCCGGCACCGACCGCCGTCGTCTCCGGCGACCTGACAACCTGGGTCGGCAAGAACCCGAAAGGCAACTGGCGCCTGCTCGTCATCGACGGCAAGTTCCTGAACAACACAACCGACGGGCAGATCGTCAGCTGGAGCGTCAACCTGACGACCATGTCCAACAAGAAGATCAACGTGAAGGGCGACCTGTACGTCGATGGCTCTATCACGCTGGCCGCCGGAAGCCCGGTGCCCGCCGGCATGATCCTGCCGTTCAATCAGGCTGCCTGTCCCGCAGGCTGGTCGCCTGCTGACGGTGCCAGCAACCGCCCGAATCTGTTGGGACGTTTCCCGATCGGCATCGGCGCCCTGCCGCAAGGTGGCAGCGTGGCCTTGCGCGACAACGGTGGTTCGCACATGTGGCGCATTTACGGTGGTGGCACCGGATGGGGCAGCCGCGGCTGCTTCAACCAGGACCTGATCAATCACGGCATCGGCTGGCAGGGTGAGACCGACGTCACCGCCGGACGCGGCACAGGGTGGACGGGGTACTCCAACCACCTGCCGCCCTATGCGGGCTTGCTCTACTGCGTGAAAGACTGACCTGCGGCTGCTGGAAGCAGAGAAGGGCCGCATCAGGCGGCGCAAAGGGGGCACCGAGATGAGTAGAGTTTCCAAGGCGATGCCGGCTGGTCTGTCCCTCGCGGCGGTGACGGTTGCGTTGTCCGCGCTGCTTGCGAGCGGTGCAAACGCGACGGTTCCGCAGGCGACGCAGCTGGAGGGCGCACTCGTCACTGAGGGATTCGGACCGACCACCGATGGCCCGTACGACCTGACGTTTCGGCTGTATGCCGACGCGCAGGGCGGCTCCGCGGTGTGGTCGGAGGGACCGGTCAAGGTCACCGTCAAGAGCGGCACCTTTGCCTATCGCTTGGGCACGGTCCAACCGCTGACGGCGACGGCGATTGCTGAAGCCAAGTTCATCAGCTTCCAGGTGGGCTCCGACCCGGAGCTGACCCGCAAGGCCCTGTCCTCGAGCCCGTTCGCGCAGCGATCCGGCCTTGCTGAGGCCATCGATTGTTCGGGCTGCTTGCCGCTGTCCGTGCTGGACCCAGCGATCTTCTCGGGTTTCGCCAAAGTCGCCGACCTCGCGACGGTGGCCACGACCGGTCAATATGCCGACCTGACGGGAACGCCGGACGTGTCCGTGTTCGCCATCGCGGCAAACCTCGCGACCGTCGCGACCACCGGAGCCTATGCCGACCTGTCCGGCACTCCTGATGTCACGGTGTATGCGCAGGCGACAGCCCTTCAGGACTACGCGAAGGTCGCTGCCCTCAGCGATTACGCCAAGGCGGCCGACCTGCACAAGTCTGCCACCACCGGCGCCTTTGCAGACGTTGGCGGCGCTCCCGTCGTCGTTGCGGTCGGTCAGGCGTGTGGCAGCGGCTTGGTCGTTCATGGCATCAAGGCCGACGGATCGGTCGACTGCGTCGTGTCCAAGGCCGCAGCGCTGAAGGCCGATGACATCGCCATCGTCTCGAACGGCTTGATCACCAACGTCTTCAGCGATTCCTTTGCCAGCACCAAGGTGCCGGTCGCCATCCCCGACAACAACCCCACCGGTGCCAGCGACCCCATCGTGGTTGGCGACGTCGGCATCGCCCAGAAGCTGACGGTGGCCGTCAAGGTGATCGGCAACTCGGACATCACGGGCGTCACCGTCAACCTGATCGATCCCGCCGGCACCAAGTTCGTCCTCTACGCCAAGGGCGGTGTCAAGGGAGCGAACATCGACACCAGCTACCCGGACAAGACGACCCCGGTAAGCGGCGACTTGACCACGTGGGCCGGCAAGAATCCCAAGGGCACTTGGTACTTGCAGGTCATCGATGTCGCCTTCGTGAACAACACCACCGACGGTCAGCTCGTCGCATGGTCGGTCAACGTGCAGACGCTCTCGACCAAGAAGGTCCGGGTCACCGGCAACTTGATTGTCGGCGGGTCATTGACCTTGGGACAAGGCAGTATCTTCCCGACCGGCTCCGTCGTGCCGTTCAATCTGGCGGCCTGCCCGGCCGGCTGGGTTCTATGCAACGGAAACAACGGCACCATGGACATGACCGGTCGGTTCGGCTTTGGCGTGGGAACGACACCGTACAGTGGCGTGGGCGTAACGCTGAATTCCGCAGGCGGTTCGCATATGTTCCGGCGCTATCACGCCGGCGGCCAGGGTCGGCAACGGTACGCCAACCGCTCCAGCGAAATGAGCCAGACCGGCTTCGGCTGGCAGGGTGAGTCTGACGTCGCGCCCGCGGGCAACGTTGGCTGGACCGGCTACTACAACCACCTGCCGCCCTACACCGGCGTGCTGTACTGCCAGAAGCAGTAGTCGACGACGCGACCGCAGCAACTGGCGGTCTCCGCGACACCCGCTTTCCTCCCGCTCACCAGCAAGCAACTCCCCCCTCGATCTCCGGGATCAACTCGGCGCGCGATCTGCACGCCGCAAGCTGACCACGATGCAGCGGAGCCCTTGACCCTGCCGCACTACGCGTGCAGCCTCGGGCGCTCCAAAGCCTTTCTCTTGGGGGATTCGACCACATGACGCAGCCAGCCAGTTCTGACCCCGCCGCCCAGCCGTTGCCCGATGTCAGAGCCCGCGTGGGCGAGCACTTGATGCGCCGGGACATCGGGCTGCTCGCGGCCATCGCCGTCATCATCAACGCGACCATCGGCACCGGGATCTTCAAGTCGCCCGGGCGGATCCTGCGCTTGACCGGCACCGAAGACGCCGCGCTGGCCATCTGGGTGCTGGGCGGCATCATCGCGTTCTGCGGCGCGCTGTCCCTGGCTGAGCTGGCGGCCGCCCTGCCCCGCACAGGCGGCATGTACGAGCACTTGAAGCGGGCGTGGGGCAAGAAGGTCGCGTTCCTGTTCATCTGGACGCGCCTGGTGTTGCTGGTGCCTGCTGCGATTGGAACGTTCGCGCTGTTGGCCGGCGACGCACTGGTGGCCCTGCTGAACCTGACGCCGGACCCGACGACCAACCGCCTGTTCTCTGTCGGCGTCATCGTGGTGGCTGCCGCGCTGAACGTGGTCGCTGTGAAGCAGTCGGCGATTCAACAGGTGGTCGTGACGGGGGCCAAGTACCTGGGCGTGCTGCTGTTGGCGGGTGTCGGTCTGCTGATTGCGGTGCCGCCGTACGCGCCGCCGCCCATCCCGATCGACGTCGTCAACGCGACCACGGTCACCGGGGCTGGCATCTTCGCGGCGTTGGTCGCGGTGATGTGGGTGTACGACGGCTGGGCGGATCTGGCGCATGTGGCGGGCGAGGTACGCAACCCTGCGAAAAACATGCCCCGCGCGTTGGCGATCGGCGCCTTGGCGATCACGGCCGTCTATCTGCTGGTCAACCTGGGCTATCTGCGGGTGCTGGGCGGCGACGGACTGCGCAGCGCGACGACCGGGGCCGACATGGTGGCAGCGCGGCTGGGCGCGGCGACGTTCGGCGAGTTGGGACAGCGGGTGGTGTCCGGCCTGGTGCTGGTGTCCTGTCTGGGTGCGGCGATGGGCATGCTGCTGACGGGGCCGCGGACCTTCGTGCCGGTGTCGGCAGACGGCGAATTCGTGCGTTGGCTGGGGCATGTGTCGCCCAAGACCGGCGTGCCGTGGCCGGCGGTGCTGACGTGTGCGGCGCTGGGCAGCGTGTTCGTGTGGTCGCGGACGTTCGAGCAGCTGAGCGAGGCGTTTGTCGCCGGTGCCTTCCCGTTCTACACGCTGGTCGTGCTGGCCGTGCCCATGCTGCGTCGGCGCGAGCCGAACCTGAAGCGGCCCTTCCGCGTGCCGCTGTATCCGCTGCCGGTCATCGTGTTTGTGGCGGGAGCGACCGCGCTGATGGTGGGCGCAGTGCAAGAGGCCGATATCTTCTCAGTGGTTGCACTGGCCGTGGTGCTGGCCGGTCTGGGGGTCGAGGCGCTGTACCGCCGGTCGCGGGCGTCAGTCGCTTGACGGAACCTTGGCAGCCGCAGTCTTGGCCTCGGCGCGCGCCCTTAGCTTGTGGCGCAGGTACTCGACGATGCCGGGCAGGATCGACAGGAAGACGATACCCAGCAGCACCAGTTGGAAGTTCTTCTTGACCATCGGCATGTTGCCGAACCAGAAGCCCAGCAAGGTCAGGCACGTCACCCACAGGACCGCACCCACCACGTTGTAGACGAAGAAGCGGCGATACGTCATCGAGCCGATACCGGCCACGAACGGCGCGAACGTGCGCACAATCGGCATGAAGCGGGCGATGATGATCGTCTTGCCGCCATGCTTCTCGTAGAAGGCGTGCGTGCGGATCAGGTGTTCCTTCTTGAAGAACCACGAGTCCTGACGGTTGAACACCTTGGCGCCGATCTTCGAGCCAATCGTGTAGTTGACCGCGTCGCCCAGCACGGCGGCCGCAATCAAGGTCAGGATCACGGTCGAGACCTCCAGCGGCACCCCCGGCAACGCCGCCAGAGCGCCCACCGCGAACAGCAGCGAGTCGCCCGGCAGGAAGGGCGTGACGACCAAGCCGGTCTCCGCAAAAACGACGCCGAACAGCAGCGCGTACAGCCACGGGCCGAGCATCGTGCTCCACTCGGTCAGGTGGACATCCAGATGGACGAAGACGTCAAGGAACCAGTGCAGGAACTGCATGTTCTCTCCAGCAGCTGTGGGCTGCGCAGGGGCGCGGCACGATAACGGCGCCTCCGCACGCCCGCAAGAGCAAGCGCCAAGGGAATCCGCTCAGGCTCGATGGTTCTGGGGGGCTACATGTCGGCGAGGTTGAGCCCGCCCGGGTACCAGTAGCTGGTGTACTGACCGTAACCGTAGACGCTGATGCCGATTTTGTCCGGCGATTGGATGCTGTGCGTGCCGTTGCCGGCGTTGGGGAACTGCACGCGCGTCACGCCATAGCCGGTGCCGCCGATGGGCGTAAATGCCGGCACCACGTTGCCGTCGAGCGTGACCGCCGCGGCGACGGGCCCGATGATGTTCACGTAGTTGGTTTCGTAGTTCTTGGGGGCGTGGAACAGGTAACTGGTCAGGTTCTGGCCGATCGGCACCGCCAGCGTCATCGCCGGGTCGCCAGAGCCGCCGCCCGCCGCCTGCCCTTCCATGTACTGCGCCACCAGGATGCGCTTGTCCGCCGTGATGCGGAACGAATCTGCGGTGTTGATCTCCAGAAACTGCCCGGCCCCGCCCAAGTTCAAGGGGGCTCCACCGACGGGCGGGTCGTACTTCAGGACCGTGGCGCCCTCGACCGCGATGATGCGCACGATGTTGACCTTGGGCTGCACCTGCCCGGGGATGGCGGGCGCGGTGATCAGGTAGTCCTTGCCCAAGGTGTCGATCGGGAACATCGACTCTTCCAGGTGGTCACACGCGACGATGTTGTCGGGCACGTTGGTGCAGTTGTGGCCGCCGAAGACCTGCACGGGCTTGTCCGCGGTGACGACGGTGCCGGTGCTGTCGCCGCTGGCCGCCAGAACCTGCAACACCGCGCCGCGATTCATCACGATCTGCGCCGCGCCGTTGGCCGGCACGCCGCCGCCGGGCTTGATGCTGACGCCACCTGCGGGCTGCAGCGTGACCGTGGTGTTGTCCATGCCGGCGACCACCGAGTAGAACCCCGAGTAGCCCTTCCACACGCCGCGCGAGGCGACCATGTACGTGCTCTTCCACGCCGTCGTCGGCAGCAGCAGCGAGGCGTCGTTGGTGTAGGTGTACTGCCCGCCCGCCGTGTACTCCAAGGGGTTGAATTGATAGACGGTGATCGGCTGGGTCGAGCGGACACGGTACGCGCCGTCGTTCAGCAGCAGCGTGTTGCCGGGCTTCTTCAGCTCCATCACCCACGGCAGAAGGATCAGCTCGACGGAGCTCGCGGCGACCTTCTTGCTGGCAATCACATTCTTGCCGCGCGTAATCGTCACGGTCGACTCGTTGGCCGTGGTGTTCGAGACCGCGATGGCGAAGTTGGCTGCGTTGGCCTCGAGCAGCGAGTTCGTGGTGACGGTCGGGTAGTAGTCGCAGCCGACGTAGGTGCGGTCGATGGCGTCGGGGGCACACGGTCCCGTGCACGCGCCGTCCTTGCACGCACTGCCCAGCAGCGAATCGCACTCGTAGTCGACCCAGCCGGACCCGTCGGGCTTGCACTTGTGGGCGACGTCGCCTTGGCACTCCTGCGTCCCCGGCACGCACACCACGCAGCCGAAGGCGTTGTTGCATGTCTTGGACGCGCAATCGAAGGGCACGTTCCACAACCCTTCCTGTGTGCAGGTCTGCAGCGAATTCCCCAAGCACTTCATGGCGCCGGGGCCGTTGACCAGACCGTCGCAGTCCTTGTCCGCCAGCTCCATGCAGTTCGTCGTGTCCGGCAGCGTTTGGGCCAAGCACTTGCCCCACGCGGTGCCGTCTTCCGCGCAGACTGCCTTGCCCGCCTTGCACTCGCCGACGTTCAACGTGCCGATGGGGCCCTCGTAGCAGTCCTGAACCGACAGGGGCGTGCAGCCGCAACCGTCGGCGCCGGCCTCGAAGCCGTCGTTGATGATGCCGTTGCAGTCGTTGTCCAGGTTGTCGGTGCAGACGTCCGGGGTCGGCTTGACCTCGCCCTGACAGGGCAGGAAGCCCGCGCCCAGATCCGAGCACACGCGCACGCCCGCCTGGCACTCGCCCACGCCGATCTGCGCGGGTGACCCGGAGTAACACGGCTCGGCAAAGCCCGGCTCGCACCCACAGCCCGCCGCACCCGCCTTGAAGCCGTCGTTCTTGGTGCCGTTGCAGTCGTTGTCCAGCTCGTCGGTGCAGACGTCGGGCTTGGGGGTGACCATGCCCAGACAGGGACCAAAGCCCAGCCCTGAGGCCTCGCAAGTCCGCGTCCCGGCTTTGCATGCGCCGACGCCGGCGGTCTTGTCGGGGCCGTCGTAGCACGAGATCGTCTCGCCCGGCTGGCACTCGCACCCCGCGCTGCCGGGCTCGTTGACCAGACCGTCACAGTCCTCATCCCCAGGCGCGGGGCAGGCTTCCACGCCCGGCAGAGTCTCGCCGTCGCACACGCTCCACGCCAGGCCGTTGGCGATGCACTTGCGGGTGCCGTCCTTGCAGATGCCCTTGCCGCGCGTCTCGGCGGGGCCGGAATAGCAGGCGCTGGTCGAGTCGGGCTCGCAGACGCGGCAGGTGCCGTCCTTCTGGCACTCGAGGCCGGACGGGCAGTCCGAGTCCTGGCTGCAGCCGCTGCACACATGCTGGTCGACGTCGCAGGTGACCGAGGTGCCGGACTTCTCGTCACAGTCCTGGTCGCTGTCACAACCGGGCAGGCACGCGGGGCCTTCCTCCTCGAAGCCCTCTGGCGCAGGGTCGCAGAAACTGCCGTCAGGACAAGAGGTTGGGTCGTCCGGCAGACACGCGACGCACTTGCCGGCCGCGGTGTCGCAGCGCGGAGTACCCGCCTGGTCCACGCAGTCGCCGTCGGTGATGCAACCGGTCTTCGTGTCCTTGGTGTCGACCTTGGTCGTGTCCTTGGTGGCGTCGGGAACCCACGGCGTCGAGGTCTGGTTCGTGTTGGTCGGGCTGCTGCACGCGAGGAACAGCAGCGCGGCAAGCAGGACGGCAATACGGGACATGGTGGGCTCCAGAGAGGGCGTCGGCCGATGCAACCGACCCTGCACGCTACTCTGCCAACCGATTGCGTTCAAGGGCTTTGCGTGACCGCCCTTGCCGCGGCGGAACGCGAATCCGATTGACCCATCTGTGGCCAGCGGCTACCGTGCGCCCGCCCGCCGCATGGCAGGCAGCCGAATCCCGCCCCGTGGCGGGAGCCGGGTCCGGGTGGTGGCGACCGCGACGTTCGTCGGTCGCCAGCTAGGGGAGAAGGGTGGCCTTGGCCGCCCCGGGGCGCCCCGCTCCGATTCCGACACCCCGGGTGCGTCATTCGCGGCGCACGACCTCGGTAGGAAGTCGAGGGAGTCTTTCATGTCTACCCTGCGGGGGCCTGCGCCCCATTCGTCTCCGGCCGACCTGCGCCACTTCCTGGGCCTGTGCGTGGGCAGCCTGGGCGTTGTGTTCGGCGACATCGGCACCAGCCCGCTGTACGCCATGAAGGAGTGCTTCAACGGCGTGCACTCCGTCCCCGCGACCTCTGCCAACGTGCTGGGGGTCGTGTCGCTGATCTTCTGGTCGCTGACGCTGGTGATCTCGGTCAAGTACCTCGCCTACGTCATGCGCGCCGACAACCGCGGCGAAGGCGGCATCCTCGCGCTGATGGCCATGGCCGACCGCGGCAACCCCAAGACCGTCAGGCTGGGCCTGGTGACGGCGCTGGGCCTGTTTGGTGCCGCCCTGCTCTACGGCGACGGGATGATTACGCCCGCCATCTCAGTACTGTCGGCCGTCGAGGGCGTGGAGATTGCCGCGCCCAACATGCAGCGCTACGTCGTCCCCGTCACCATCGTCATCCTGATCGGCCTGTTCCTGTTCCAGCGGCGCGGCACGGCTGGGGTGGGCGCGGTGTTCGGTCCGGTGATGCTGCTGTGGTTTGGGGTGTTGGCCGCGCTTGGCGTGATGTGGATCGTGCGAGAGCCGGCCGTGCTGGCCGCGCTGAACCCGCACTACGGCTTCGACTTCTTCGTTCGCAACGGCGGCAAGGGATTCCTGGTGCTGGGCGCTGTGTTCCTGTGCGTGACCGGCGGCGAGGCCCTGTACGCCGACATGGGGCACTTTGGCGTGCGGCCGATTCGGTGGACGTGGTTCGCGTTGGCGATGCCGGCGCTGGTGCTGCACTACTTCGGCCAAGGCGCCGTGCTGCTGAGCGACCCCGCCGCCGCCAGCCATCCGTTCTACAGCATGGCGCCGTCGTGGGCGCTTTACCCCTTGGTCGGTCTGGCCACGCTGGCCACCGTCATTGCCTCGCAAGCCGTGATCACCGGCGCGTTCTCGCTGACACGTCAGGCGGCGATGCTCGGCTACCTGCCCCGGACCCGCATCGCGCACACTTCTGCCAGCGAGATCGGCCAGATCTACGTGCCGGCGGTGAACTGGCTGCTGATGCTCGCCACCATCGGCCTGGTCTTGGGCTTCGGCACTTCGTCAGGCTTGGCGGCCGCGTACGGCATCGCGGTGACGATGACGATGGTCATCACGACGGTGCTGGCCTTCGTAGTCGCCCGCCGCCGCTGGAGCTGGCCATTGGCCGCGGCCGTCGGTCTGACGCTGGTGTTCCTGGTGCCCGACCTGGGCTTCCTGGGGGCCAATCTGGTCAAGATCGCTGACGGTGGCTGGGTTCCCCTTGCCGTCGGGGCCATCGTGTTCGCCGCGATGGCGACGTGGAATCGCGGGCGCGCGGTGCTGTCCGAGCGAATTCGTGCGCGAACCGTGCCGCTCGACCGCTTCATGAAGGCATCGGCAAACACCACCCGAGTGCCCGGCACCGCCGTGTTCATGACGGGCAATCCGGACGGCACGCCGCCGGCACTGGTGCAGAACCACCAGCACAACCACGTGATCCACAAGACGATCCTGCTGTTGACCGTGCGAACCGAAGAGGTCGCGTGGGTCAAGCCAGAGCAGCGATTGCAGATCGACCTGCTGCCCAATGGCTTCGTGCGGTACCGCGCGCACTTCGGCTTCATGGAGGACCCGGACATTCCCAAGCTGCTCAGCGAGAATCCGCCGCCACACTACGACCCTGAGACGACCACGTACTTCCTGGGGCGTGAGACCGTGCTGGCCGCGGGTGGCATGGCGCGCTGGCGGGTGGCGCTGTTCTCGTTCCTGGCGCGAAATGCCCAGCGGGCTACGGCGTTTTTTGGGATTCCGGCGAACCGGGTCATGGAGATTGGGGCGGATATTGAGATGTAGCGGTCAAATCCCCAAAACCGCCCGCAACTTGGCCACCCCAGCCCGAGTCCCAGGAACCACTTCGCCGTTGCGCAACCAAACCTCGAACGTATCCCGCGTGGCAGCCTCGACCTTGGCCACCCGCTCGACATGCACCAGACACGTCCGATGGATCCGCACGAACCGCCGCGGATCCAGCGACTGCTCCAGACTCGCCATGGACTGATGCTTCAGCCACGTGCGTTTGCCGACATGCAGCGAGACGTAATCATCCTCGCTGGTTACGCAGTCCAGCTCGTGCACGTCGACGATCACGACCTCCGCGCCGTTCTTCACCGCCAGTCGGTCGACGTACGGCCGGTCGGGAAACGCCTGTCGCCGCAGTGCGCCAGCATCCGGAGGCAAAGCGGCGGGTTGCCCCACCTGGACCTGCCGAGCCGCCACGCGCGCGCGCACCCGCCCAAGCGCGGCCGCGAGGCGCTCGGACGCAAACGGCTTCAGCAGGTAGTCGACGGCCGCCGCCTCAAACGCGCGCACGGCGTACTGGTCGTAGGCGGTCACGAACACGACGGCCGGCAGCGGGTCGGCCAGCTCCAGCACCTCGAACCCGTCCAGCTTGGGCATCTCGATGTCCAGAAACGCGAGGTCGGGCTTGTGTTCGGCGATGGCGCGGACGGCTTCCAGCCCGTTGCGACACTCGGCCAGCACCTGCACGTCGGGGTGGGCGTCCAGCAGCTCGCGCAAGTACGCGCGGGCCAAGGGTTCGTCGTCGGCCAGGATGGCGCGCAGGCGGGGGTGCGTCATGGCGCCTCGGTGTTGCGGGCCGGCAGGGTCAAGGTCACGCGGTGGCGGCCGGGGCCGATGTCGACCACCAACCGGGCAGCGTCGCCGTGGTGCGCCTCCAGCCGCTTGCGCACCAGCGTCAGCCCGTGGCCCCGCCGCGAGGCAAGCCGCGGGGTGCCGTCGACCGGATTGTCCACCGTCAGCACGAGATCACTGCCCTGCACGGCCGCAGAAAGCGTCACCGTTCCGCCGTCTTCCAGGCGGGCGATGCCGTGCTTCAGCGCGTTCTCAACCAGCGGCTGCAGCGTCAGGGGTGGCACGGCAAGCGCAAGCGTCTCAGGTGCCACGTCCTCACGCCAGACCAGTCGGTCGGCAAACCGCACGCGCTCGATGGCCAGGTACTGCCGGGTGATCCGCAGCTCCTCAGCCAGCGTGACCGGACGCGACGGGTCGGTGTCGAGCCGTGCGCGCAGAAAGTCGGCCAGATCCATGCACATCTGCCGCCCGGCCTTGGGGTCAGAGCCGACCAGCACCGCGATGGAATTCAAGGCGTTGAACAGAAAGTGCGGATTCAGGCGGGCGTGCACCGCCGCCAGCTCTGCCTCGCGGGCATACAGCGCGGCTTCCAGTGCATCGGCTTGGGCGTCCTGTGCCTCGCGCCGGGCCTGCAGGGCGTGCGACCACGCGGCCGTCAGGAAATAGCTGCCCGCGCCCAGACCCAGCAGCCACGGCCACTCGCGCCCCAGCGTCTCGCCCGTGGCGCCCAGCAACCACGCCAGCGGCAACGCAACCGCCACCAGCAGACCGCCCGCCGCCAGCGACGCCCCGCCGACGGTGCCCAGCGACGACGCCAGGTGCAGCCGCCGCAGGGGAGCACCGCGAACCACCCAGCTCGCGCTGCGGCCCACCAACGACTGCAGCACGGTCAGTCCCAGCCCCAGCACCACCGCCGGGGTCCACCCCAAGCCCAGCCGCCACCCGAGCACGCCCGCCAGCAGCGCCGCCAGCACCAGCAGGGCGACGAGCGCGGACGAGGTCAGGTGGCGGCTGATGGAGGTCATCCAGGACATGAGGTTTCCATGCTCAAGCTACGATGGGGGCCGAAGAATTCGCGGAATCGGCTAGTTCTTGATCTCGACGCCGCCCATGAACAGTCGGCCCACCAGACGCAGCCGCTTGGCGGTCTGCAGCGCGTCGTTGAAGCGCGTGCGGTCCTCGATACCGCCCATCACCGGCGTCACGTCGTTCACGACCTTCCAGTGGCGGGGCACGCGCAGCTCGATGCCGCCCATGGTCAGGTCCAGATCGATGGTCGCTTCCTCGCCCTCGATCTCGGCGTCGGTCAGGTCAAGCTCCATGCCCGCGGCCGTGCACTCGACCTTGCCGCCGCGGAAGGTCTTGCTCTCGATGCGCTCCTTGCGCCCCGCAAACACCAGACGGCGGTTCAGGGTGTGCTCGTCCGACAGGACCTCGCCGCAGTCCATGTGCCCCTTGCGAGGGCGACTGCCGCGAAACAGGACGTAGACGCCCAACAGCATCAGCGCCAGCGGCCACACGACGTGCAGACCCAGCAGCGGCACCCCCAGGTAGTGCGCCTGGAACAGCGCGCCCGCGGCGATGACGACGACGCCCCACAAGCGGTTGCTGTGGTGCCGCAGCCCCAGCACGTGCAGAACGCCGGACCAGATGACCAGCGTCGGCCACAGCTGCCACGGGTGCAGACCGCCCAGATAGCCAAGCTGGTCCAGCAAGTGCGCGCCACCGACCAGCAGCAGCACACCACCCAGAAAGATTGGCCCGTGCGACCGGCCGCGGTAGGCGCGGTGGTGGCGGTGAAAAGCCTGACGCGGGTCATTGTCCAAAGTAGAGAACATGGAGAACCTCCAAAGCGGCCGTACAGGCCTTTGTTCCGAAACGCAAGATAGCGTGCAGAATTCGGGGTGTGGGGCAGAGTCGGCCAATGCTGCAGGTTCGTCGGCGAACGCCTCGTGACAAGCGGTGAAGTTCGCTTGCGTTGCCCGCGGAATCCGCCAGCATGGCCCAAGCACCCACGGAGGCCCCCCCACATGCGCCCTTGCCCCCTTGCGATCCTGTTGGCCACCCTGCCCGTCGCCTTTGCCCTCGGGTGCAGCGACTCGCCGACCTCCAGCTCGGACGCGACGACCGGCGCGGCCGACACGGCCGATGCCACCGATCTGGGTGACGCCGTGGGCGATGCCACCGACGTGACGCAACTGACCAACATTACGGTGGTTGTCCAGACGCCACCCGGCGACGACGACCCGTTCACCTTCGCCCCCAAGGGCCACATCGCCGTGCTGGTGCAGGGCCCCAAGCTGACGGCCACCTACAAGACGGAACCCATCACCGACAAGCGCACTTGGACCTTCCAGCTGGCGCCGGGCGAGAAGCTGCAGGGGCTGGTCGAGATCTGGACCGACTCGAACGGGCAGCCCAGCGACGTCGTGGGGCGCGGGCGGACGATCCCGTTCGACATCGCGGACGCAGCGCCGCGCACGCTGCACGCCTATGTCACGCGCCCCGGACGGTTCGCGCCGCTGCTCGACAGCAACGGGACGGCGACGACCTCGCCCGGATACGCCGCCTCTACCGCGGCCGTGCTGCCCGACAGCAACGTGCTGGTGATCGGCGGGGCGCTGCCGGTGTCGTCGTTCAAGTCTGCTTACGATGCAAACTCTTACGGGTCGTTCAGTGATCGGATTCTTCGCTATGACGCCGACCTGCGCACACTGACCGAGCTGCCCCTGACAGCACGCCTCTCGCAACCTCGCGCCTTCCTCGCAGGCGCCGCGGGGGCGACCGGCCGGGTGGTGATAGGCGGCGGGTGGCGCATGGACAGCGGCAAGCCGGTGGCGTCTGACCGCATGGAGTTCTACGACGCGGCCAGCGGGACGGTCATGACGGCCGCAGAGTCGATGTACCCCGATCTCGAGTTCGCTCGCGCCCAGACGTCGATGGTCCGCCTGTATGACGGTCAGGACTATGTCCTCGTCGCAGGCGGCACCGACGGCAAGACCGACTCCTGCGGTAAGGACGGTCAGACCCCATGCGCCGCGAACACTTGGGAGATCTGGCATCCCGACTATGGCTTGCTGGCCATTGGGCGGTTGAACGAGCCGCGTTGGAACCACGCCGCGGTGCGCGTCCCCGGCACGGATGAGGGCTACCTGATGTTGATCGGTGGCGAGAACGGCAAGAACGTCTTGGGCAACTTCGAGGTCGTGCAGTTCGTCGGCAGCTACGTGTCGCAGGCGGGCCAGACGGAGTGCCCCGATTTCCCCGGCCGGAGTTGCCCCAAGGACTTCCTGTGGGAGCCGCAGACCGTCCCACTCCCCACCGCCCGCACCTGGGCGTCGGCCGCGTTCGCCACCGCCGACGGTCCGAGCTACCTGGTGCACATCCTGGGAGGTTTCGCCGACCTGGCGCACTCCACGGCCGTCGGCACCCTCGACGTGTTCGATCTCGCGACCGGCGCCTACCTGCAAGCCGACAACGGCTTCCCGATGCAACAGCCTCGCGGTGCGCCGATGGTCGCGGTTGCTGATCTGGGAACGTATCCCGGTCAGGTGCTGGTCGCGGGCGGCAGCAGCAACGCCGCGATCGCGCTGGCCTCTGCCGAACAGGTGACGCTCTACACCGACCCGGACTCGCAGACGTCGACGCCCGCCATGGCACCCGTCGAGAACGGCCTGCCCGCGCCGCGCGCTCTGGGTCAGACGGTCACGCTGTCGACGGGCCACGTGCTGGTGGTCGGAGGCATCGGCGGCAGCGATGGCCGCACGCCGCAGACGTCGATGCTGGTGTGGAATCCTCTGTAACGGAAGCAGAAAGCGCTAGTACCCCGCCAGATCCGCCAGCACTTCGCTTGCGTGCTCGATGGCCTGCGACTGCCGCGCGGCGCGGGTGCGGTTCTGAGCGATCTTGCGCCCCAGCCGGGCCGTCGCCACCCGCAGCTGGTGAATGCCAGCCACCACGACCTGCTTCTGAAACCGCAGCGCCATCGGGCTCGCCGCCTCCAACATGGCCAGAAACACGTCGCGCGTGAGCTCCAGGGTCGTCACCTCGTCCAGCGCCCGCACCGTGGCCGACCGCGCCGACCCGTCCAACAGCGCGAGCTGCCCCACGAATTCCCCGCGCCCCAGCCGACCGACCGGCACCGTCTGGCCCGCCACACTGCGCTCGACGTCCACGGTACCGGCCATCAGCAGGAAGCAGCCGTCGCCTGGGTCGCCCTGCCGGCACAGCAGCTCTCCCGCCGCGAACCGCCGCACACGCGCGGCGCCACGCAGGGCATCCACGTCGGCGCGCGTGAAGTGCTGCAGCGCCGGAAAGCGTTCGAGGGCGAATTCGGTCTTCATCTCGGCCTCCTAGCGCGTCAGTCTGGCCCACAGGTGGCCGATGGACCGTGGCGGCGCATCCGCCGGGCGCGCGGGCGGCGGGTTGTCGTGCGCCGGTCGATACCCCATTCGGGGGACGTCGGGCACCACAAGTCCCTCCAGCGCCTCGTTGACGGCGTGGATGCGAGCCGCCAGGTTCTTCCCCACCGCGCCGATCAGAGCGGATGCAGCTTGCGGGCAGGCTTCCTCCAGCAACACCAGATCCTCGAAGGCAAATTCATACAACACGCAGGCTGTCTCAGCGCGGACGGTGGCCGACCGTGGCGCCTGATCAAACAGCCCCATTTCCCCCGCAAATTCGCCGGGCTGGATGCGCGCCATCGCAACCTGATGGGCCCCCAGACCGTCGCCCCACTCGACCAACAGCACGCCTTCGAGCAGCAGGTACAGCGTGCCACCCGCCTCGCCGGACTCAAACAGCACCCCTGCCTCGTCCAGCACGACCCGGCGCATGGACTGGACCAGCTGCCTCAGCTGGGCGTCCGAGAGGGACGCAAACGCCTGCGAGTCGCGCAACGCGAGGGTCAACTGCACGTCCGACATGAGGTTCCTCCTGCGAAGCCGACGTCAGCCCTGACGTCCCTCGATGGCCAGCAGCAGCACGACGGCCGCCACGCCCAGCCGACGGTCCAGCAGGCCCTGCGTATCGGGAGAGAAGTCGACGTCGAACTTGTGCACGAACAGGTTGAAGCGCTGGCGGAACGTCGCGACCTGGCTGCCGTTGACCGTGAAGGTATAGGCCTGCGGAATCAGGTTCGACAGGAAGCGGCGCAACAACGCGAACATCATCGAGTCCTCGTCGATCTGCCCGATCGTGGTGCCCTGCGCGTCCATCAGCAGCCACTGGTCGCGCAGGATGCTCTTCATGCCCTTGCGCTGCAGCGAGCCGACGCGCACACCCTCAGGCGTCGTGACGTCGTAAATCGCCGAAAAGTCGATGATGCTGCGCGCTTGGATGGCCAGCATAGGCGTCGACATCGTCTCGTCGGCAAAGACCGTGATGGCCTCGCGCAGCTTGAACGCCTTCTGCTTCACGTACGCGCGCAGCGAGCCGTCGGCACCGTAGAGGTGAAATGCGGCACCGAACAGCTTGAACACCTTGCGCCGGGCCAGGAACTGACTTCCCTGAAAAGGTACGAGAGAACCGGGCGTGGCGGGGCCAGAGGTCTGCGACATCGGGAAGCTCCTTGAAGGGACGTGAGTTGTGTGCGGTCTCGTGGGCTGACACGGATGCTCGACCGAGCGGAGGCTCGCGTCAATGGCGATGCGACCCAAGCGACGCCGACCTTGACACCGAAGCCTCGACGGGCCATGCACAGGGTTGCAGCGGACGTCCGATTCGCCCCCCGCCCCCGGAGAACGATGGAAGCGATGAACGAACTGGCTCTTCTGGACGCAGCCCGAGCCGGCGACCCCAAAGCGCTCGACAAGCTGCTGGCCGCAAGTCAGGCGCGCATCTACCGATTCGGCATGAAGATGTGCCGCAATCCGGAAGACGCAAGCGACGTGCTGCAAGAGACGATGATCGCAATTGCCCGTACGATCCGTGACTTCCGAGGGGCGTCGTCGGCCTCCACGTGGATGTACACCATCGCGCGCAGCTTCTGCATCAAGAAGCGCCGGCGCTCCAAATTCGCCCCCACGCACATGCAGTCGCTGAGCGGGGACGATGCGCACGAGGTCGTGCAGGTCGCCGACCCGTCGCGTGGCCCTGAGGAAGAGGTCGTCGGTCGCCACATCGACGCCGCGCTGGAGCTGGCCATCCGCGGTCTGGAGCCGATGTACCGCGAGGTGCTGATCCTGCGCGATGTCGAGGGCTTGACCGCACCTGAGGTGGCCGAGGTGACCGGGCTGCGCGTCGAGGCGGTGAAGAGCCGCCTGCACCGGGCGCGTCTGACGGTGCGGTCCAAGCTTGAGCCGATGCTGGGGATCTCCGACGAGACCGGACCGACCACCGGGGCCACCTGCCCGGACGTGCTGATGATGTTCTCACGCCACACGGAGGGCGAGATCAGCCCGGATATGTGCAAGGACATGGAGTTGCACCTGTCGACGTGCCCCAAGTGCCGCGGCGCCTGCAACTCACTGCGGCGGACGATCGCGATGTGCAGCGCCGGACCCGAGCCCCAAGTGCCTGCCCACGTTCAGGAGCTGGTGCGCGGTGCGGTGCGGCAGCTGATCTCGCTGCCACGGTGAACCCTTGGTGAGCGGCAGCGGCTCTCATGCGGGAACTTCGCGTGGGGGCTGGGCGATGGACCGCTGGATCGACATGGCCATCTTGATGGGAGGGTGGATCGCCTTGCAGGCGTGGATTCTGCCTCGACTGGGCCTGTCGACTTGCATGGTGCCGCGACAACCCCGCTCCGCCCTGCCGGCCAAGCCTGAGGAGACGAACATGCAAGGCTACGGAATGCGACAGGTCCTGACCGGCGACTTCGACCATGCCATCGAGCGCGTGACCGAGGCCCTGAAGACCGAAGGCTTCGGCGTACTGACCGACATCGATGTGCAAGCGACGCTGAAGAAGAAGATCGACGTCGACTTCCGCAAGTACAGGATCCTCGGGGCCTGCAACCCGCCGTTTGCGCACCGGGCACTGACGGCCGACCTCGACGTGGGTCTGCTGCTGCCCTGCAACGTAATCGTCTACCAGGACGACGACGGCCAGAACGTCGTGTCCGCCGTCGACCCCGCGCAGATGATCCCCTCAGACGGCAATCCCGCACTCGCCTCGTTGGCGCAAGACGTCCGGGGTCGCCTGCAACGGGCCATGGCCCTGCTCGCTTAGGAGACCACGCTTGGACACCTCGACCCTGATCCTGATCGGCGCCCTTGTGGCCATCGCGTTTCTGGTGCTCTCTCGACGCCCCAGCGTGTCCGGCCCTGACGCGTGGCAGCTCGTCCAGAATGGCGCCCGCTTGGTCGACGTCCGCACCCGAGACGAGTTCGCCAACGGCCACTTGCCGGGGGCGCTGAACCTGCCACTACAGGAATTGTCCACGCGGATTGCAGAGTTGGGCGGCTCCGACACGCAGGTCGTGCTCTACTGCGCGTCCGGCAGCCGCAGCGGCGTGGCCGCACGCATGCTGAAGTCCAAGGGGTGGAAGCACGTGTGGAACTTGGGCGCGTCCACCCGATGGCCGGGCAAGGCAGCCTGACAGTGCGTCGTCAGGGGACGGCCAACGGCCCAAGCGGTCTCGATCAGATCGATCCACCCTGGCGCATGCGGTCGACGAACTCCCAGTTCACCACATTCCAGAAGCCCTCGACGAACTTGGCGCGCAGGTTACGGTAGTCGACGTAGTACGCGTGCTCCCAAACGTCTACGGTCATCAGTGCCTGCAGGCCGTGCTTCATCGGCGTGTCGGCATTCGAGAGCTGCAGGATCTGCAGCTTGCCCTGACTGTCCTGTGCGAGCCACGCCCAGCCAGAGCCGAACAGGGTCACCGCTGCCTTGGTGAACTGCTCCTTGAACGCCTCGAACGAGCCAAAATCTCGCTCGATGGCCGCCAGCAGGGCCCCTGCAGGCTTGCCGCCGCCGCCCGCAGGCGTCATGCAGTGCCAGAAGAACGTGTGGTTGTAGGCTTGGGCCGCATTGTTGAACAGGCCGCCAGTCGACCCGACGATGATCTGGTCCAGCATCTGACCCGCCTCCGGCTTGCCGTCCACCAGGTTGTTCAAGTTGGTGTAGTAGGCGGCGTGGTGCTTGCCGTAGTGAAACGACATCTGCTCCTCCGACAGGAAGGGAGCCAAAGCACCAAGGGCGTACGGGAGCGGCGGTTGCTGAAAAGCCATGAACATTCCTCCGAATTCGTTGTGTCGGGTGCGCAGTGCGACCGGCTGACGTGGGTGTGCGGACGAAGATAGGCCCCACCGGGGCAGTGTCAAGCCGGGCCGGGGCGACGGCCTCTGGACCGTTGGATGCAGCCAGTCGGCAAAAGGATTGGTCCGCCCTCCGGCCGCTCCCGGTTTCCCCCTCACGCAGAAGCGGTTACGCTTTGCCGGCCGCCGCTCGTCCTTCGACCGGCGACCAAGGTGACGCCCATGGACTATGTGTTTTCGCCCGCTCCCATGCCCAGCCTGCCGATCCTCGGTACGCAGGACCGCTTCCCCGTGCGCCGTATCTGGTGCGTCGGCCGCAACTACGCCGCCCACGCCCGCGAGATGGGCATGGACCCGACGCGAGAGCCGCC
Organism: Myxococcota bacterium; assembly: GCA_049317445.1. Lineage (GTDB taxonomy): Bacteria > Myxococcota_A > UBA9042 > UBA9042 > UBA9042 > CAJBNH01. The sequence goes on from JBMOIG010000068.1 coordinate 20,519, forward strand.
GTTCTTCTTCGCCAAGCCAGCCGACGCCCTGGTGCCGCTGGGAGGCGACGTGCCCTACCCGCCCGGCACCCGCGACCTGCACCATGAGATCGAGCTGGTGGTGGCGCTGCACCGCGGGGGACGCGACCTGGACGCGACGGCGGCACGCGACGCGGTGTTCGGATGCGCGGTGGGGCTGGACATGACGCGGCGCGACCTGCAGGCGAACGCCCGCAAGTCTGGGCAACCGTGGGAGATGGCCAAGGCGTTCGATCACTCGGCGCCCTGCTCTGCCCTGCGGACGGTGGCAGACGGTGGGTTTCCGGACGATGGCGAGCTGACCCTGCGGGTCAACGGAGCGGTTCGGCAGCACGGCTACATCGCCGACATGATCTGGAACGTTTCCGAGATTCTGCAGCACCTGTCTCGTCTCATTGAGCTGACTCCCGGCGACCTGATTTTCACCGGCACCCCCGAAGGCGTGGGTGCCGTCGTCCGAGGTGACGTGCTGCAGGCCGAGCTGTCGGGTGTCAGCAAGCTCAATGTCTTGATTATGTGAGTCTTTCTCCGATTCTCCACGCCCACGAGCGGCTACTGGATGCGGTACCCTGCGGGCACCAGAAACCCCCGCGGCATCCGCGTTCCCCGCTTGCCCGACGCCTTGCCGCCGACTACGCTTCCACCTGACTACGCACTGCCCCCCCAAGCTGAGCCCAGGACGCCGCCATGCTGCGCAAGCCCTCCGCCCCTTCCCTCTTCGCCTGCCTTGCGACGACGCTGCTTGCCATCGGCTGCGGCACTCAAGACATCCCTCCAGCCGACGCTTTCGCACCGACAGACACCGTCGCGGACGGGACGGACGATGCAGTTGTACCTGACGGGGTGGACGATTCCTCCGACGTGACCGAGACGACGGGGCAGACGTGCGAGACCGACGACGACTGTGCAAAGTCCCAATGGTGCGACGTCGACACATGCAAGCCCGACGTCTGCTACGACGAGGCGATTTGCCAGAGCCTCACATCCCTCAGTTTCTGCGCCGGAAACGGATCGGGTTGGATCGACCAGAACTGCGAATTCGGCGAGGCGTGCCACAACGGCATCTGCGGTCCCGTCATTTGCACGCCCAACAAGACCGAGTGCGCCATTTCGTGCAACGAGACCGAGAGCAACTGCAACCTGCCCGGGGTGGCGACCTGCAACGAAGCCGGAACGGGGTGGGACAAGGTCGCGTGCCCTGAGCCGCAGACTTGCGTCGATGCGGTGTGCGTCCCCACGACCTGCGTCGCGTCGAGCGTGACGTGCAACCAGGACGGCGACCTCGTGACGTGTGCCGCCGACGGCCAGAGCAGCACAGTGACGCCCTGCACCGACACGGCAGAGGGAGACCCGCAAGTCTGCACAGAGACAGAGGGTTCCGCCGCGTGCACGCCCCTGTCCTGCCCGCCCGGTGCCGCCTACTGCAAGGACGGCCTGGCGATGCAGTGCGACCTGTTGGGTGCCACCGCGACCGAGATCTCCGACTGCAGCCTGCCCGGCCCGGGCGGCGAGCAGCAGGTTTGCGTCGAAGGCGAATGCATCACGGCCGTGTGTCTGCCCGACGCGGTCACTTGCACGGATCTGGCCACCAAGTCCACCTGCTCGGCCGACGGACAGGGCTGGGAGCAGACGGCCTGCGACCAAGGCATGGCGTGCGAAGGCGGCAACTGCCTGCCCATCGTCTGCGTGCCCGGCCAGCTGCAATGCGACGGCACGTCCCAACGCCTGTGCAATCCCGCAGGCACTGCGACCACTTTCCAGCACGACTGCACCACCGATGGCCTGCTGTGCATCGACGGTCAGTGCGGCGCGGCCGTCTGCACCGGAGGCACGGCCGAGTGTCAGAACGGCCTGGTCGCGACCTGCAAGGACGACGGAACCGGCTGGTGGCAGATGCCCTGCCCGTCCGACCAGGTGTGTGCCGCCGGCAAGTGCAGTGCCAAGGTGTGCATCCCGGCTGAGAGCAAGTGCGAGGGCAAGGTCGTCAAGACCTGCAACTCGGCCGGTTCAGCATGGACCGACACCGAGGACTGCAGCGTCACGGGCAAGAACTGCCTGAACGGCGGCTGTCAGGCGGTGATGTGCCCGGCAGGCAGCAAAGTGTGTGAGGGCGCGGTCGTCATGACGTGCGCCGACAACGGCACGGGCTGGTTCAAGGGCGACGACTGCGGCGCGAAGCTGCAGTACTGCGACAAGGGGGCGTGTCAGCCCAAGCTGTGCACGCCCGACTCGTCGTCGTGCCAAGCGGGCAAGCTCGCGATCTGCAACGAGGTGGGCGCCGGCTGGATCATGCAGTCCTGCCCGGTCGACACCGCCTGCGCAGAGGGTGCCTGCAAGCCGATCATCTGCGTGCCGGAGAAGCTGAAGTGCGATGCCAAGCAAGTGGTCCGCTGCGATGCGACCGGCACTGGCTATCAGATCGAGCAGGACTGCGGCGCGTTCGAGGCCATTTGCATCGACTCGCAGTGCATCGTGCCGACTTGCGAGCCCGGCAAGATCGAGTGCCAAGGCGGCAAGGTCGCGACATGCAACGCCAATGCAACCGCGTGGACTTTCGCCACTTGCGCCGTCAACACCGTGTGCGTCGTCGACAAGTGTCTGGCCAAGGTGTGCACCGCAGGCGCGGTCGAGTGCCAGTCCGGTCAGGTCGCCACCTGCAATGCAACCGGCACCGCATGGGTCAAGGTCGCGTGCGGCGCCAACGAGGTCTGCGTCACCAACAAGTGCCTGGCCAAGGTCTGCACGGCCAAGGCGGTCGAGTGCCAGCAAGGCAAGGTCGCGACGTGCAACGACACCGGCACGGCGTGGACGTCGGTGGCGTGCTCGCAGGGACAGGCGTGCGTCGGCAACAAGTGCGTCGTCACCCTTTGCGCCCCCGCAGCGACGGAGTGCCAGACGGGCAAGCTGGCCACCTGCAACGCGACCGGCACGGCGTGGACGACGGCGGATTGCCCCGCGAATCAGGCGTGTGAGTCCGGCGCGTGCAAGGACAAGATCTGCACGCCAGCCGCGCTGAAGTGCGACGTGAACAACCTGCTAGCGTGCGACCCGACGGGGACAACGTGGAAGCTGAGCGAGGACTGCACGGCCAAGACCGCGGTCTGCAAGGTCGACAAGTGCGTGCCCAAGGTCTGCGACCCCAACGTGGCCACCTGCCAGGCCGACAAGCTGGGCATGTGCAGCGCCGACGGGACGTTGTGGGAGCCCAAGTCCTGCGACGACGCCAACGCCTGCACGGTCGAGGGCTGCGCGAACGCCGACTGCACCCACACCAATGCGCAGTGGGGCACGCCGTGCGGCGACAACATGATCTGCAAGGAAGGCTCTTGCGTCGAGAAGGCGGCGGGCGAGGCAGCCAGCGTCGTCGCGGGCGGAGACCACACCTGCATCCTGACAACCGCCGGTACCGTGGTGTGCTGGGGAGCGAACGCCTACGGCCAGCTGGGCAACGGCTCGACCACGGACTCGCCGCAGCCGGTTGCCGTCACAGGATTGTCTGGCGTCTCGTCCATCGCGCTGGGTCTGAACCACTCGTGTGCGCTGGTGTCGGGTGCCGTCAAGTGCTGGGGCTACAACTCGAATGCACAGTTGGGCGATGGCACGACGACAAATGCCAAGACCCCGGTTGCCGTCAAGAACATCACCACAGCGACGGCCATCGCCGCCGGCGCGACCCACTCTTGCGCCGTCCTCGCCGACGCCACCATCAAGTGCTGGGGCAACAACGAATACGGCCAAGGCGGCACAAATTTCGTAGGAGGCAACCTGCCTTCACCGCTATCGGTCGCATGGTTGGGGTCGGACCCGCTGCAGCTTGTCGCCGCCGGGAACCACTCGTGCGTCAGGCTCGGGGACGGTGCAACCAAGTGCTGGGGGCGCAACAACAAGGGCCAGATCGGCGACGGCACCAGCGGCAACCTGAAGTCGATTCCTACCCTGGTCTTCGGCCTGTCGACCAGCACAGTGGGGGTCGCGGCCGGCTTCGAACACGCGTGCGCGCTGGTCGGCGATGCTGTCGTATGCTGGGGTGACGCGTCGGCGGGCCAGCTGGGCGACGGCTCGACCACAGGCAAGACCAAGCCTGTCGCGGTGGCAACCCTTGCCGCTGGCGT
>JBMOIG010000069.1:0-24566 GCA_049317445.1 Myxococcota bacterium
TCATACTGCGCACGGTGAGCAGGGAATCCCGTTCCTCTCGCACCCTCTCCATAGTGGACAGAGGGTTACGACCGCATTTTCCCCCAAGACAAAGGAAGCATCCCTCAATGACCAAGACCATCTTCGTTCGCTCGTTCATTGCCGCCTCTGCCCTCGCCGCCTTCGCCGCTCCTGTAGCCCAGGCCGCCACGCAGACCGTCCCCTGCACCGTGACGCTCGTCACGCCCTTGTCCATTGGCAATACCGTCAGCATGAACTTCGGCACCCTGTCGGCGCCGACCACCGACGACCAGACGTTTGCCCTGTCGTCCACCGATGCCGCCGTCACGGCCAGTGCAGGCGATGGCAAGGTGTTCGCCGACGGCGCGCGCGCCGCCGGATCGATCACAGTCACGGGCGCCAAGGGCAAGAAGATCAACGTCACGGGCGCCATCAGCAACTGGGATGGCTCCGGCGTCTCGAACACGGCGGACACGCTCGACATCAACGGCGTCATCGGTGCTGGCACCACCGCGCGCTCGCTGACGATCGACGCGACGTCCGGCACCGTCGTCTGCAAGGTCGGCACCGGCATCACGATCACCAAGGGCACGGCTGCCGGCGTCCACGCCGCCACGCTGACGCTCACGGTCGTCTACGAGTAGCGGCGACCGGGGTGTCTGCCTTCTTCCTCGTTGCCAGGTTTGTCTCATGACGTTCGTCTCGACCCAGTCAGCCATGCGCTTCGATGCGCGATACCTGAGACGGCTTGCGCTGTTTGCGGCGGTGTGTGGCGGTGCGTTGGCCGTGATGGCCGCGCCCGCCCACGCCGCGGTCAGCATCTCCGTGACGCCGGTGCACTTCGGCACCTTGGCCAGGCCGACCACCGGCAGCGCAAGCTTCGTGCTGGCCCCTGCGAGCGGACTCGTGACGACGACGCAGACCAGCACCGGAGCTTGGGTGTTTGGCCTCAGCTACAGTTGCTCCGCCACCCTGACCGGCGGCAATCCCGGATCCAAGTACCTGGTGACGGTGACTTGGGCGACCAAGCCGCTAACCGGCATCACCCTGTCGGCCCCGACCATCTCGCCCAACACCGACACGAGCAACCCCGGACTCGACAAGGAACGTATCTTGGCGGGCAGCACCGGCACGGCGACTTTCCAGGTGGCTGGCACGATCACCGTATCCTCGACGGCTGCGCTTGGTACCAACATCGCGTTGCCCAACCTGATTCTGACCTACTAGAGCCCCACCCGGGGTCGACCGGAGCACTCCTTGCTGAAGCCTCATCTGACTTCTCCAGTCGCGCTGGCCGTGGTGGTCCTTGTGACGGCCCTGACCGGGGCGGCGCATCCCGCAGATGCGACTCCTGACGCTGGCCAAGGGCGCGCCGAGATCACCTTGTTCCCCACGCGGGTCGTCCTCGAGGGGACGGACCGGTCGGCCGACGTCACCGTCAACAACGGCGGCAGCGTGGCTGGGGCTTTCCGCGTGGGCTTCACGTTCGTGCGCATGGACCCGTCGGGCACCGTCCGCCAGGTCACCGACCTGAGCGATCGCGAGCGGCTGGCGGCCACTCTTGTGCGGGTGTCCCCCCGCCAGTTCGTGCTGCAACCGTTTGGATCGCAAAGGATCCGTATCGGGTTACGAAAGCCCTCCGACCTTCCCGACGGGGAGTATCGCGTCAACTTGCACGTCGAGGAGATCCCCACCGGCGGCACTCGCGCCCCAAGCGCGCCGGACGAGGCGTTCTCGGCGTCAGTCGTCATCCTGACTGCGGTCTCCGTGCCGCTCATCGTGCGACACGGCCGTCTGGATGTCCGCGTGACTCTGGCGGATCTGCACGTCGAGCATCCGGCGGGAAAGCCTGCCACCGTCTCTGTGACCCTGCTGCGGGACGGCAACCGCTCTGCTTACGGTGACTTGACCGCGACGTTTCAGCCCGCGGGGGCCAAAGCGCCGGTCGAGGTCGCGCAGGTCAAGGGCGTGGCCGTTTACGCGGAGGTCGAGCGGCGTCCCATCCAACTCGACGTGGCGGCCTCGGCTCCCGCGTCCCTGCGCGGCGGACGGTTGACCCTGTCGTACCGACTGCCCACCGAACAGGGCGGCGCCCTCGTGGCCGAGTCCTCCGTCCTTCTGCCCTAGCACGATCCCCCGAACGCGATCTGGCGGCGAACCATGACCCGGGCCTGGCCATTGCCATTGCTGCTGCTGTGCCTCGCCGTCCCTGCCCGGGCCGAAGCGCCTGCATCCGTGCGCCCTGCCGGTGCCGCGATCGACGTCGCTGACTTGGATGTCGCGGTCAGTTCGCGCACTTTGCCGCGCCGCCAGCCCCGCGTGAATCCCCGCGACGACTTCGACGAGCTGGTGCTCGAATTGGCCTTGGGCGACACGGTGCTGTTGCCGGACCTGATTGCGCTGCAACGAGGGGACCAGGTGTGGGCGCCGCTGGGGCCGGTCGTGCGGGCCCTGGACTTCCTGATCACCGTGGACGTGCCCTCAGGGATGGCATCGGGCTGGTTCATCGACGAGAGCCGCCGCTTCGAGCTCGACGTCAGCAAGCGCACCATCCGGGTCGGCTCGAAGACCCGCGCCTTCCAGCCCGAGCAAATTATCTGGCGCGACGAGCTGTATGTGCGGCTGGACGCCTTGGGCGATTGGCTGTCGATGGTCCCTACGTTCGACTTTCAGGCGATGCGGCTGTCGCTGGCGACTCAGGAATCGCTGCCGCTGGCACGTCGACTCGAGCGCGAGCGCATGCATCGGCAGGTCGTCCCAAGGACCATCGCCGCCAACCCGTTAAAAGCACTTGCGAATGGGCCCAAGATGCTGGCGGTGCCGCTGCTCGATCTGCGCGTCGAGGCCGCGGGTGGCGCATTTGGCCGCGCCGGAGGCTCCGCGGCCTCCCAAGCTGGCACCACGCAGTACAACGTCGGGGGCCAGGGCGACCTGTTGTGGATGGAGTCGGACTGGGGCGTGGCGGGCTCGCAGCACCACCCGGTGTCGCTGGCGAGCTTGCGCATGGCCCGCCGCGATGCGCTGGCCGGCTTGCTGGGACCGCTGGGGGCGCGTGAGCTGCTGGCGGGCGACCTCTCGACCATGGCGATGCCGCTGGTGGTCCAAAGCGATCTGGGCCGCGGCGTGGCCGTCTCGAACTTTCCGCTGGCGGCACCCCGGGAGTTCGATCGCACCCGTCTGGAAGGCCAGCTGCCCGTGGGCTGGGATGCAGAGCTGTTTCGCAACGGCGAGTTGCTGGCCTTTACCTCGGCGACCAACGGCCACTACCTGTTCGCCGACGTGCCACTGCTGTTCGGCCGCAACGAGCTGCGGGTCGTGATGCACGGGCCGCATGGTGAACGGCGCGAGGTCGTGCAGCAGACGCTGGTCGGTGCCAATCTGGTGCGGCCGGGCGAGTTCTCGTACGCCGCTTCCGTCACCCAGGACCGCGAGACGGTGCTGCCGTTGCAGAATCTGGCCACCTCGCCCACCGCTGGTCAGCTGCGGGTGATGGGCCGTGTCGAACAGGGCGTAACCCGGCAGTTTTCGCTGACGGCGGGCGCGGCCAGCGTCGCCTCAGCCACCGGACCGCGCACCACCCACGGCAGCGCCGGCGCACGGGCCGTCGTCGGCAACGTCTACGCCGAGGGCGATCTGGTCGCTCAGGTCGACGGCGGGGCCGCGGGGCACGCGAGCATTCAGACCGGTCTTGGCTCCACGACGTTGGTGGTCGAACACGCCCGCTTTGGCCGCGACTTCACGAGCGAGGTGGCGGCGAACGCGCCCGGGCTCGACTCCCGCAGCCGGTTGCGGATCGATAGTCCCATCGAGATTGGCGGGCTCGGACAGGTCGGTCTGGGGCTGGACAACGAAGTGGATACCTTCGCCTCAGGCCACTCGGTCGAGCGCGTCACGGCCCGCACCGGCCTGACCATGGACTCGCTGTACCTCGCGACCTCGGCGATGGCTGGCGCCCAGGACTACGCCGGGTGGCAGGTGCTGGGCGTCACAAGCGGCCGCTATCGCACCGCACTCGCCACCCCCCGCGTCGATCTCGCTTGGAACCGTAGAGGCGGCGGAATCGTGCTGGATCAGGCCAAGATCGGCGCTGACGTGCGCCTGGGTTCGTGGACTTCGGCCGAGGTCGAGGTGCAGCACAGCCTGACCGACGGCACCACACTGGCCCGGGTGGGCTTGCGGCAGCAGCGAGACGCGTTCGCTTGGGGCGCGCAGGTGGCAGGAGGCTCGGACGCCGGCATCTCGGCAGGACTGACCTTCGAGATGCACTTGGGGACCCAGCCGCGCACCGGCAAGTGGACCGCGTCGTCGATGTCGCTGGGCGGCACGGGCGCGGTGCTGGCACACGTGTTCGTGGACCGCGATGGTGACGGCCGCTTCGGCGCCGGCGACGAGCCGATCGCCGGAGCTCGTTTCCGCATCGAGAATCAGGACACCTCAAAGGCCATCACCGACGCCGACGGATACGCCAACCTGACGCGCCTGCAAGCCTACGTGCCGGTCGAGATCCGCTTGGACCGCGGCTCACTTCCCGATGTGTACGCACTGCCGCGCCCCGAGTTCCAGTCGGTGTTGCCGCGCATCGGCGGCACAGTCGACGTCGACTTTCCGGTGGTGCTGGCCGGCGCGATCGAGGGCTCGCTGCGGCACGTGGCTTCTCAGGGCGGTGGGGCGGTGGCCGACATGTCGGTAGAGCTCCGGTCGGGTGAAGAGGTCGTCGCGCGCCAGAAGTCCGCCTACGACGGCTTCTTTGTGTTCGAAGACGTCATGCCCGGGACCTACTCCGTGCGGGTAGCGGCGGACCAAGCGACCGGCGATTGGCACCTGCCGCCTCCGCAGCGAGTGGTCATCGGAGCGGACGGTCCGGTGGTGTCGGGCATCGACTTCGGCTTGACCGAGCCGTCCGTGGCTTGGGCGGGCGTGCCGACCGCCGGTGTCGCCCCGCGCGAGGCGCCCGCGCCGGTCCCTTCGACTCCTGCGGTGACGACCGTCCCCGAGGCGGTGCCTTCTGCCGGTGCAGCAGTGCAGCCGATTCGAGTTGAGGCCGTTCCACAGACGATGCCGACGCCCAAGCCCAAGGTCGCCGCAGCGGTACGTCCCCGCAAGGTCCAGCGCCATCCCGTGGTGGTTGCCACCGTCCCCCGTGACGACGCGGTGCGCTGGCTCAAGCAGCTGCAGCCGCAGCGCTGGGTTCACAAAGTCCGCGTGGAGCAGGCCGTTTTGGCGCACTGGATCCACCAGACCGTGCACCGGCTGACCGATTTCAAGCGCGCCGTACTTCGCGCCGGTCGAATCGCAGTCCCCCGCGCCCATCCGGCCGTGGCGCCCCATCGCCGCACCCGGCGCTGACCGCGGCTACCCCGGCTGCATCGACTGGCCGGACACTACACGCCAGCCAAACCCGCGGTCAGCCACCCGATGTGCCGGATCTTTGGGCCTACGCCACGTCCCCAAGGACGCCGACCGTCGCCGTTCCGGTACGCTTTCGCGGCACCAGCACCCCGTCCTTGACCTCGAGCTCCCGCGCCCGCTCGGCCCGCTTGCGCCCCAACTCCACCCCCACGGCGTCGAGACCCAAGTCGTTGGCGACCGCGAGCACAGTGCCATGGCCGCAGAAAGGATCAACAACCGTGCGGGTTTGCGTCTGGTCCAGGATGAAGCGGCAGGCGACCTCACAGGCCAGCAGGCCCATGCCGCGGGTCCAGGTCTGCTCGCCAGCCAGCGGCAGGACGTCGGGCGTCGAGAGCCCCACCTCGGCGCGAACACCCTGCGAAAAGCACAGCAGGTGCGAGAAGCCCGGCTGGCCGAAAGTCGCGCACCCCGGACGTGCCCGACACACGATCTTGTGCCAAAGCTGTGCGTGCCCGGTCCGTTCCGCGGCCATCTGGACCAGATGGCCCTTGTCCACCCACGTGCCGGCCTGCTTCTGGTCGCGCTGGTAGAAGATGACCACGCCGTCCGCCGGGCAAGCCAGCAGCACCCGCGTGGCGGCATCGGTGAACCAGACCTTCCAGTCGTCCAGAGAGAGCTTGGGAAACTCCGAGAAGTCCGGCAGCGACGTCACAAAGCTCGCGCCCGCAATCACGCCCTGCTCGCCCAGCCACGCGAGGGCCTCGGCATGGTGGATGGTGCGCTGGGGCATGGGGCAAGACTCCGGTCGCAGGGGCGGCAAGCTGGGGGCCGACGTCTACGCCCGGCATGGGGACCGGTCAAGGGCAAGGCGGGGCGCGGGTGTTCCCTGCGGTTGCTGGGCGCCTTGACGGCCATTCGCCGCGGGCGTAGAGGCTGACGACGGTCCGTCCTGGGCCGTCGGAAAGCAAGGAGTACGCGATGGGAACCGTGAGAAGTGGGCTTCGAGGTGCGGGACTTGTCGCATGGGCGGTGCTGGCGGTGCTGGTGGGTTGCGACAGCGGGTCTGCCGACAGTGACGCCGCTGCGGGACCGGATGGCGCGACGGACCTGACGGACGCCGTGACACTGCCAGATACCCTCACCGAGGAAGTACTTGAAGACGCTGAAGTTTCTGCCGATCTGACCTTGGGCGACGAGGTCACTGCCACCCTCGACGTGACAGACCCCGACATCGCCCCGGACATGCCCGACATCGCACCGGACATGGAGGTGGAGCCGGACCCGACGTTCTCGCTCAGCTTCGACGCAAGCGGTGGCAAGGGCCAGATGGAGCCTTTGCTGTTGCAGAAGGGCGAGACTGTCACCCTTCCCGTCTGCGCCTTGACCAAGCCCGGCTTCGTGTTCCAGGGCTGGGCCTTGCAGGCTGGTGGAGCGGTGGCCTATGCCGACGGCGCCTCGTTCACCATGGGGCTGCAGAGTCAGGTGCTGTACGCGGTCTGGGACTGGGCGATCTACGAGATGGGGGCTCCGGGACCTTCCGGTGGCCTGATCTTCTTCATCGAAGGGGACCCGGTGGCCACGGGCTGGAAGTACATGGAGGCCGCGCCGCAATCCATGGAGAAGATGGCGGAATGGGGTGCCAAGGGCACCTTGCTGCAGATCAAGTCCAAGGCAGTGGGGTCCGGGCTGCCCAACACCGTCCTGATCGCCGACTGGCTGCGGGTCAACGAGCCCGACAACGTCACCGCCGGCGCGCGGTACTGCGATGACCTGATGGCGCTGGGCTTCGACGACTGGTTCCTGCCGTCGTTCTACGAGGTCGACTTCATGCACAACAACCTCAAGAAGGTCGGACTGGGCGGCTTCGGCCCCGGCAACTACATGACCTCCAACCAGATCGACGCCGACAACAGCCAGAGCTACTCGATGAAGACCGGCGATCTGGTCAAGTCCGGCAAGCACGAGGGCCTGAAGTTCCGACCGGCCCGCAGGTTCTGATGCGGCGCGCCGGGCCGACGCCATGCTGAATCTACCCTCCCGATTCCACCCCCACAGCGGCCCCTCGGCGAGAACCTCATTGCATCGATTTTGTCGCGTAGTTCTCACCGCTTTGGTGGCCCGTTCAAGCGCTTGCACGGGCATGGCCGGTGCCGCTGCTGGTGCAGCAAACGTGAGAAACACCGCGACCGCCCGTTCGGCCGCACCCTCGGGAGTAGCACCATGACCTCTCGCCTGCTGAACACGCTGCTGTCGCTTGCCGTCGTCGTCGTGTGCGCGTCCTGCCTCGCGGCGGGGCCGATGCCGGGGATGACGTTCGCGTCGGTCAGCCCCAATGACCGCGCGGGTGGCGAGGTCGGCATGGGCGTGGTCCCCGGCTTCTTCCTGTCCGACGCGGTCAAGGCCAAAGGTGACGTTGGCGACGTCCGTCACCTGCAAGGCACGGCGCTGGTCGAGCCCTTCAGCGGCTGGGCGCAAGACCTGAGCTTGGGCGGGCGCTGGGTCAACAGCGGCGACGACGCGGTCATCGAGCCGCTGGTGCGCTACCGCACGGCCGTGGACGACGAAGAGCGGCTGGCGTGGGGTATCACCGGGTTCGGAACCGCGCACCACTTCGCCAAGGAGGGCGCGAGCTACGACGCCGTCCGGGGCGGGGCCGAGCTGGCCATGGACCTGCGCATCACGCCGCGTTGGCGGTGGTTCGAGTCACACCTGACGTTCGGGGGCTCGCTGACGGGCATCGGCGCCAGCGGCCAATGGTGCGTCAACGAGTCGGGGTGGGCCGGCGACTGCGGCCACGAGGGGCAGGTGGGGCGCGCTTCAGGGTCGTTGAGCGGTGCGTACTTCGCGGGTTTCGCCGGCATCACCTTCGACGTCGCCCGCAACTTCGACAGCATCTTTCACGGCTTGCGCTTGACCTTGGCGGTCGCTGGGGGGCGACAACCCGGCATGACTCCTCCGTCGCTGGGAGGCGAGCTCCCGGATCCGCAGGCCCCGCCGCCGCAGTGGCAGTGGCAGCAAGGGGCGTCGCGTCCGTGGCTGGGCTTGGGCGTCAACCTGACAGTGGGTGTGGGTCGTGCGGGGGCGAAGCAGTCGGTCGCGGCTCCGTAGCTCCGCGTGGGGTGCGTCACGCTGCGATGGCGAGGATTCTTGGCTTTGCAGCCATCATCGCGACGAGTCATCCGGCTTGCGCAGCCGCACCGTGAACCAGAACAACGAACCTGTGCCGGGTTTGCTGTCGACGCCGATCTCACCCCCCATCAGCCCGATCAGCTGTTTGCACAGCGTCAGGCCGAGGCCGGTGCCGCCGTAGGTGCGGGTGGTCGAGCCGTCGCCCTGTTCGAACAGGTTGAAGATCCGCTGCTGGTCCGCCGGCTCGATGCCGATGCCGGTATCTCGCACGTCGAAACGCAGCAACACCTCGCTTGCGCTCTCCTCAGCCACGGCGGCGGTGACGCTGACGCTTCCCCGGGCGGTGAATCTGATCGCGTTGTCGACCAGGTTCAGCAGGATCTGTTCGAGGCGCGGGGCGTCGCCCAGCACCTGCAACTGCGCCAGCGCGGGGGCGGTTTTGATGCTCAAGCCGAGACCCTTGTCGGCGGCTTGGCGGCCGAACAGGCCGCTCAGCTTGTCGAGCACGCCGGCCGGCGCAAACCGGCTGAACTCGAGGGTGAGCTGATTGGCTTGCAGCGCCGAGATGTCGATCAGGCCCTTGATCAGCACCAGCAGTTGCTCGGATGCCCGCTTGAGTTTTCCGAGATGATCCGCTTGCCTGGGATCGGTGGCGCGCATCAGCGCCAGTTCGGTCATGCCCATGATGCCGTTCATCGGCGTGCGCAGTTCGTGGCTGATATTGCGCAGGAAGATGGTTTTGCTGTGCCGGGCGTTGCTTGCCGACTCTTTGGCGATGGAGAGTCCCAGCGCGCAGGCCGAGACGAGTTCCCGCAGGACGTCGCGCTGGGCTTCGACATCCTTGCGCAACGCTTCACGCTCCAGCAGGTTGCGGATTCGCTGGCGGGCGATGTCGACGTTGAGCGGCTTGGTCATGTAGTCGGCGGCACCCAGCTCCAAGCCGACGCTCTCGGCCGCAGTGTCGTCCAGCGCCGTGACGAAGATCACCGGGATCGAAGCCAGCCGCGGCTCGGCCTTCAGGCGCCGGCAGGTCTCGTAGCCGTCCATCTCCGGCATCATCACGTCGAGCAGGATCAGGTCCGGCGCCGTCTCGGACGCCAGCGCCAGTCCCGCCGCGCCCGAAGTGGCGATCTGCAGATGGAAGTCCCGCTGCAGCGCCGCCCCGAGTGTGAACAGGTTCGCCGGATGGTCGTCGATGGCGAGGATTCTTGGTTTTGCATGTGTCATGGGGTGGTGTCCAGGTGATGCGTCGTCGCCAGTTGGCGCATGCGCTCCAGGGCCAGATCGAAGTGCAAGCCTTCGAGCAACTTCCCGGCCTCGTTGACTTCTGCAGCCATGACCGTGCCGGCAACGGCGTCCTGCAAGGCGCTGACGCGGCCGATGGCGGCGAACATGTGTTGCGCCAGCAGGGGCAGCAGCTCCTCCACCAGCGCCGCGACGCGCGCCACATCCAGCGGCTTGTCCGCCACCGCCGGCGCTTCGACGTCACGCACGCCGTTCGCCTCCGCAGCCGGCAGCCATCTGGCTAGCTCGGCCCTCAGCTCCTCGAACATGACCGGTTTGGTCAGGAAGCCGTCCATGCCCACCGCGAGGCAGCGCCGCCGGTCTTCGGCGAAGGTCTCGGCGGTCAGGGCGACGATCGGCCGGCGCGGCGCACCGCTCTCTTCTTCCCTGCGCCGTATCGCTGCGGTGGCGCGATAGCCGTCGAGGTGCGGCATCTGCACGTCCATCAGGATCAGGTCGGCCGCTTCGCCCCGGTCAAGGGCGTCGAGCGCCTGCTGCCCGTCTGCCGCCACCACCGTGTCGAGGCCGAGCTTGTGCAGCAGGATCGCGACCACGCTCTGGTTGCCGAGATCGTCCTCGACCACCAGCACCCGGCCGCAGAATCGCGCAGCGGCGCCTGACTGCGCGTCGGCGTCAGCGGTCGGCGCTGCCGGGCGCTCCGTAGCCACCCGTGCGGTGCGGATGCGGAACCAGAAGCGCGAGCCGCGCCCCACTTCGCTGTCGACGCCCACCACGCCCCCCATCAGGCGTGCCAGAGTGGCGACCAGGGACAAGCCGAGGCCGCTGCCGCCGTAGCGCCGGGTGATGCTGCTGTCGGCTTGCGAGAAGGGCTGAAACAGCACTGCCAGATCGCCTTGGGCAATGCCAATGCCGCTGTCGCTGACACTGAATTCGAGCAGCACCGTCTGCCCGTAGCTCCCCACTTCGCGGGCTTCGATGCGGATCTGTCCCTCTGCGGTGAACTTGACGGCGTTGCCCACCAGGTTGGAGAGCATCTGCCGCAGGCGGTGCGGGTCGCCCAGATAATGCCCGGGCGCCCCGCTCCAGTCGGTTTCGATGCGCAAGCCCTTGCCGCGGGCAGGCTCGGCGAACAGCGCCTGCGCTTCGCCAATGACTTGGCTCGGTTCCAGAGCGATGGCTTCGAGTTCGACCTTGCCCGCCTCGATCTTCGACAGATCGAGGATGTTGTTCAGGAGTGCCAGCAGGACCCGCCCGGAACTGAGGATGATGTGCGCGCAATCCAGCCGCTCGGCCTCGCTGACGCCGGGCATCTGCAGCACTTGCGCCATGCCCAGGATGCCGTTCATCGGGGTGCGGATTTCGTGGCTCATCGCCGCCAGAAAGCGGCTCTTGGCGAAGCTGGCCGCTTCTGCAGCTTCCTTGGCAACGGCCAGTTCGTCGGCACGGAGGCTCTTCTCTGCATTCTCGAAGACCAGCTTCTCGTTGGCGATGAGCAGGGCCCCCTCTTGCTGCTTGCGCTCGCTGATGTCGCTCACAACGACCCGTATCGTCGCGTCACCTGCCTCGAAGTTCATGGACTCGCAGTCCAGCTGCGCCGAAACCACCTTGCCCGAGCCGCACTGCAGGGCCAACGCCACGCAGCTTGGTCCGGCGGACTTGCGCATGTGGATGAAATGCCGCGACCAGCGGTCCTGATCTTCCGCGACGACAAACGCGGTGAAGCGGCGCTGAAGCAGCCGACGGCGCTCGATGCCCAAGAGCTTGGCGGCGGTGAGGTTGGCCTCCTGGATCATCCCATTGGCGTCGAGCGTCAGATAGCCGACGGGCGCGAAGTCGTACAGGTGGAGATAGCGATCGTGCGACGCTTCCAGCGCAATTTGCGCCTCGCGCAACGTCTCGTTCTGCATCTCCAGCTCGATCTGGTGCGTGCGCAGTTCGGACAGGGCGTATTGC
The DNA here is from genome assembly GCA_049317445.1 of Myxococcota bacterium. GTDB lineage: Bacteria > Myxococcota_A > UBA9042 > UBA9042 > UBA9042 > CAJBNH01. Next base: position 11,677 of record JBMOIG010000069.1, read on the forward strand.
AAGTCGGACGGGGGGCAGCCCCCTTGTTCGGGAACATCGTCGCCAGGCACCGCGCGTTCAGAGGCTTCTGCCCGCCGCCGCAGGGTCAGCTTGGCGAGTCTCTTGGTGTCGCTCAGGCTCATGTCTGGTCCAATGCCTCAATAGCCACCATCGCCAGCAGGATCAGGTCGGTATTGCCGACTGCGGTGACGATGCGCCGGGCGTTCAGGACCATGCGCCGCCGGCCCAAGCCGGGGAAGTTATGGTCCACCACATAGTCGTTCATCGCCTGATTTTTCGGCAGAATCTCCTCGAGCAGGAGGCGCAACGACGCGATGTCCCATTGGCCATTGCCCAGGGCGTAGATCTCACAGCCCACCGTCTCTTTCGGCGTGACCCCGAAGTGCGCGAAGAACGAGCGGCTGGCCGAGATCACCCGCAGCTCGGCATCGAGAACGACCAGTGGTTCGATGACGGTGTCGACGATGCCCTCGGCCAATTCCCGCCCCAGCTGCGCGGCCGCCAGCTGCGTGGCCGTCAGGCGGTCCGTTGCCTTCTGCGCTTCCTCGGCGGCGAGCTTGAACTCCGTCACCGGGGTGAAGGTCAGCACCACGCCCTCGATGACGTTGTCCAGGGTGCGATAGGGCTGGACGCGCGCCAGGAACCATGCGCCGCCGGTGCAGCGCACTTCGCGCTCGATGGGAATCAGGGTGTCGAGCACGGACTGCAGGTCGGCGCGCAGGTCCGTGCTTTCCAGCCTGGAGGTGATGTCGCTCAAGTGGCGGCCGACGTCGCTGGCGATGAGGTTGTAGACCTTCGCCGCCGGCGGCGTGTAGCGCCGGATGACCAGATCATGGTCCAGGAACAGCGTCCCCGTGCCGAGGCTGTCGAGCAGGTTCTTCATGTCGTTCTGGATGCTGATCAGCTGCTCGATCTTGGCCGTCAGCTCGGAGTTGACGGTGATCGTCTCTTCGTTGAGCGATTGCAGTTCCTCCTTGGAGGTCTCCAGCTCCTCGTTCGAAGACTGCAGCTCTTCATTGGTGGACTGCAATTCCTCGTTGGTCGACTTGAGTTCCTCGTTGGACGCCTGCTGCTCCTCGCTGGTGGCTTGGAGGTTCTCCTTGGAATAGGCCAGCTCGCGTTCCAGCTCTTCGATGCGGGCGGCTTCGGCCATGGCAGCGACGGTGCGCTTGCCCGCGCGCGGGCGAACGGAGGCGGCAGCCGGCTGGGTCGGGCCGGCGATGTCCTCGAAGCTGACCAGAAGCAGCGGCTCGCCGGACCTTTCGCGCGGCAGGGCGCGGACGCTGAAGCGCACCATCGAGAACCCGCCGTTGGTCTTGACCGAGACCTCGCGGTTCAGCGTCGGCTCTGCTTGGGCGACGGCCGTGTTGATGGCGCCCCGCAGGTCCAGCTGCAGACCCTCGCGCGCCATATCGACCACGCTGATGCTCAACGGGCCGGGGGCCGGGCGCAGGTAGCGTCCGGTATCGCCATGAACATAAAGAATGTTTCCGCGAATATCGACGGTCACCGAGGCAGGCGCATAGGTCTGCAGCAGTGCGTGGGTGCTCAGCGCGGCGATGTTGCCCGGGCGACCGGTGGCGGACCTGCCGACCGCGACGGCATCCGAATCCCGGCTCGTGTTGACGACCTTGTCGGTGGGCCAGTTCCAGTCGGAGGTGCCGGCGGTCCAGGGCGCGGCAAGGGAGTGCATGACCCGGTAGAACTTCCACTTGCGGTCGATCGCCGTGAACCGCGTCGGGTGGGTGGTGATGCTCTCCGAGGTGGACAGAAACAGCACGCCGTTGGGTCGCAGGGCGTAGTGGAAGTTGGGGATCAGGCGGTTTTGCAGCTCGGGCTCGAGGTAGATCATCAGGTTGCGGCAACTGAGCAGATCGAGCTTGGTGAAGGGAGGGTCCTTGATGACGTTCTGCACGGCGAAGACCACCAGGTCGCGTACTTCCTTCTTGACCTTGTAGCCGCCGTGGCTGTCCGGGTCCTTGATGAAGAAGCGGCGCAGGCGTTCGGGCGTCACGTCTTGGGCGATGTTCGGTGGATAGCGTCCGGTCCGCGCGACGGCAATCGCCTCGTCGTCCAGATCCGTGGCGTAGATCTGCAGCGTCAGCTCGTGGTCGTGCTTGGCCCTGAGCTCGTCTCGCAGTTCGAGCAGGACGATGGCGATCGAATAGGCTTCCTCGCCGGTCGCACAACCAGCCACCCAGACGCGGAAATCGTAGCCGGCCGGCTTGCCCGCCAGCAACGAGGGCAGGATGGTCTGCTTGAGGACGGCAAACGCCTCGGGGTCGCGAAAGAAGCTGGTGACGTTGATCAGCAGTTCCTTGAACAGCAGCTGCGTTTCCTGTGGGTTCTCGCGCAAGTAGCGCGCATAGACACCCTCGTCCTCGATGCAGTGCTGCGCCATCCGGCGCTGGATGCGGCGGCTGATGGTGCTCTTTTTGTAGAGCGAGAAGTCGTGGCCGGTCTTGCTGCGCAGCTGCAGCAGGACCTGGTTGATGCCGGATTCGGTCCTCTCTGGCAGGATGGCCGGCGCGCGCTGCCGCATGGCCGCCTGACGGACCACCTCCACGAGCATGGCCGGCATCTGCTCCACCGGTAGGATGTGCGTGGCGTAACCGGCGTGGATGGCACTTTGCGGCATGCCGTCGTACTTGGCTGTCGACGGTTCCTGAACCATGCAGACGCCGCCGGCGCCGAGGATGGCGCGCAGCCCGAGTGTACCGTCGCTGGCGGTGCCAGAGAGGACGATGCCAATGGCGCGTTCACCCTGATCTTCGGACAGGGACCGCAGGAAGCCGTCGATCGGCATCCGCTGGCCGCGGACCATCTCTGGCACGGAGAGCTGCAGCACGCGGTTGAAGATGGCCATCTCTCGGTTGGGCGGAATGACGTAGACGTGGTTGACCTGAACCTCAACCTGGTCAAACGCCTCGACCACCGGCATGGTCGTGGAACGTTGCAGGATCTCGGTCAGCAGGCTGACATGGCTCGGGTCGAGGTGCGGCACCAGCACGAAAGCCAGACCGCAGTCCGCCGAACAGGCGCGGAAGAACAGTTCGAAGGCTTCCAGCCCGCCCGCAGACGCGCCGATGCCGACAATGGGGCAGGGGAGGGGCAGAGCATTCGCCTCGTTGGCGATGGCAGACACCGTCTCCGCCTCTTCTGCCCCGTGCGCTGCGGACTTGGCTGTGGTCTTGGACGTCGCTGGTGGTTTCCTGGCGGTCATGGTTCTCCTGTCGTTTCAACGCGGCCGTGTCGGGCGGCTGACGACGCTGCGCGGATCAAGCGCGTCGTCCCGGGGGGCCAGAGGGTGGGCGGAACAGCGAAAGTGTGGAGAGGCGCACAGGACTTGGCAGCGCCCATCGCCCCGCCACCGACAGGTGCCTACACGGGGCAGCGGTGCTCGTGGAAGCTGCCGGGCGACACCGTCCCCAAGTCGGCCCATCTCGAGCAGTCAAGCGCAAGTCTGCGCCACCAGATCCCCCGTGTCAACGATAGAACCGTTCACAATCGCTAGAACTTCCGCCCAACAGACGCACCCGTCCCGCGCACGATAGGACCCGGCGGAATCGCGACGATGACCCTTCGACAGGCTCAGGGCAGGCTCTCGCGCCGGCCGCCACACACGGAGCACTCTTCGATGGACGGAAGTGGAAGCCTCGGGACGGGGGGTGAAAGGCCAATCTAGAGGCTTTTGTGACCTGATGTTGGGCGGTTAAGTGCCTCGTTCAAGCGCTTGAACGGCGCAAACCCCACGCGATGCGGATCGAGATTTCATAGTGATTTCATGCTGTCGTGACGGGACAGCGGCGGGACCCACACCCTCATGATGGGGCACATGTTTCTCGTGTAGCGAAGCGACGGGGTGGGGGCGCGCAAGCGTTTGGCATCAGGACAGATTCTTGCGTATCCGACACCCCTCCGCCTCACCCGCCCGCCACCAGATCCCGCAACTCCCCACACCGCTCGATCAAGTTGCTGCTGCGGTGCAAGTCGCCGCCAATCAACAGCACCACGTCGTCGCCATAGAACTGCCGCATCTCGGCCACCCGGTCGACCCGCATGCCCCCGGCCGGCGCGGGCAGGATCGCGCGGTTGGCCGACAATGGCGCCCGACAGGCCTGCACGATCTCGCGACAATCCTGGGTCGAGAACGAGAACCGTCCGCCGTGATTGGGAAAGATCGAGACATCCGCCCCACCCAGCCGCGCCAGCGTGCCCAGCAGCACGCCGTGGCCGATGCCGTGCGACGGGTGCACCACGAAGCTGCCCAACAGCGCGGGATGGCACAGGATCGGCAGGGCCACGCTGTCGTCGTCGGCCAGCATGCGCATCGCGTCGAAGCCCACCAGCCCCGGGGCGACCAGCAGCGCGCCCGCCCCCGCCGCCTTGGCAAACCGCGCGCGCTGCCGCAGCTGGTCGGCCGGACCGCTGACGTTGGGGGCATACAGGCAGGGCCGCCCGGTCTTGGCTGCGGCCTTGCGGACGGCGGCCGAACAGCGCTCGACCCGCTCGCGAAAGTGGCCGAACTCCTGGTCGGCCAGCCCATGGTCGTCCTTGATCAGGTCGATGCCGCCCAGCGCCAGATCGTGGGCCAGATCGGCCAGCACGTCGGCGGGCAGTCCCATGGGCTTCAGCGCGGTGGCCAGCAGGGGGCGGGTCGGGGCCTGCAGCAGCTCGCGCAGCCCTGCGGTGCCAAAGCGGGGGCCGCGATACGGGGCGATCAGCTCGGGCACCGGCTCGACATCGACCAGCCGGATGCCGGGCTTGAGACTGATGTTGCCGAACAGGGTATTGAGCAGCTGCGTCAGCTCGCCACCGGCAATTTCGACCGCAAACGAGATGCTCGCGCGGGTCAGGTGCGGGTGGACCGGGTCCAGCGCCAGCGTGCGGCCGAAGATCTGCGAGCGGATGCCCTCGTCGCGCACCAGATCCGCCGGATACTCGATGGTCTGCTCGATGCACAGGTCTTCGGCGGCGCGCTGGGCGTCGATGGCCGGGCCGTGCAGCAGATAGGTGGCGGTAAAGCGCGCACCCGACAGCCGCAGGGGTTTGTCGGTGGGGTTCTGCAAGCCTTGGTCGCGCATGGGGTTTTCTCGATGGGCTGCGGGGGGAGGGGACGGCGCTACAGGGCCTCGGCCTTCGACGCGCTGTGCACGGGCGTCAGGTGCACCTGAGCCAGATCCTCGGGGTCCAGACCGCTCGACCGCCCGACCATCGCCTCGATCGCCTGCGTCAGCGCCCACGCATCCAGACCGTACTTCTTCAGCAGATACGCCTTGCTGGCCCCATGGGCGAAGGTGTCGCGCAGGCCCAGACGCACCAGCGGCCGCCCCACGCCGGCCTCAGCCATCACTTCGGCCGCCGCCGAACCCAAGCCGCCGACGATGCTGTGGTTTTCCAGCGTGATCACGCCCAGTCCCGGGTGCAACAGCGCGTCCAGCACCGCCGGGTCGTCAAACGGCTTCAGCGTCGAGAGGTGCAGGTGCCGCACCCGGATGCCCCGCGACGTCAGCGCGACGGTGGTCCGCAGCGCCTCTTCGGTGCAGATGCCCGCCGTCAGCAGCGTCAGCTCGCCGTCCGCCGAAAGCACCCGCGCCTTGCCGAGTTGCATGGGCTCGTCGGCCATGAACAGCCGGGGCACCTCGCCACGCAGCATCCGGATGTACACGGGACCGCGCACCGCCTGGGCGACGTCGAGCACGGACTCGACCTCGGTCGCATCGCCGCACTCCAGCACCGTCATGTTCGGCAGCGCCCGCATCAGCGCCACGTCGTCGGTGGCCTGGTGGGTCACGCCGCCGGGGGTCGTGACGCCGGGCAGAAAGCCCAGCAGCCGCACGGGCAGGTTGGGATAGCAGACCGACATCGCGAGCTGGTCATAGGGCCGGCGGGTCAGGAACACGCCGAACGTGTGCAGAAACGGCGTAAACCCCTCGCGCGCCAGCCCGGCGGCAAAGCCCATCAGGTTCTGTTCGGCCATGCCCAGCGAAAAGAAGCGGTCGGGATAGGCGTCGCGGAACTCGTCGGCCTCGCAAGACGCCGTCAGATCCGCAGACAGCACGACCACTTCCGGGCGGTCCTTGGCCCAGCGGACCAGATTGCGCGCGTGGGGCCGGGTGACGATCTCCATGGGTTTCCTTGGTCGGCTGCGGGGTTGCGCGACGCGGTGGTCAGTCCTGCCAGGCGGCCAGCACTTGCTCGTAGGCCATGCGCTCGGCCTCGGTCTTGAACCGCAGGTAGTGCAGCTTGGGCGTGCGGTCGCGCAGCAGCTCGATGCCGTGGCAGGGGTCGGTGCGGGCGAGCACCACCAACGGCTTGCCGTTCGGGGGCTTGCGCGTGGGGGCGGTCAGTGCCTCGACATCGTGGCCGTCGACCTCGTGCACGTCGGCGCCAAACGCCCGGCAGCGGTCGGCCAGCGGCTCGATGTTCATGATGCCGTCCATCTTGCCGTCGCACTGATAGCCGTTCACGTCGACGAACACGCCCACGCGGTCCAGCTTCCAGTACGCCAGTGCCTGCAGCGCCTCCCAGGTCTGGCCCTCTTGAAACTCGCCGTCGGACATGAAGATCCACGTCCGGCCGGTGTCGCCCTTCAGCCGCCGCCCCAGCGCCACGCCGCCTGCCTGGCTTAGCGTCTGCGCCAGCGACCCGGCGGTCACCTCGATGCCCGGCGAGTGCTCTGCGCCAATCAGCTCGACCGTGCTGCCGTCCTGGTTGAACTGGGCCAGCCCCTCGGGTGCCATGCGGCCGGTCTCGATCAGCACCGAGTACAGCACCAGCGAGTAGTGCACCGGCGAGAAGAAGAAGCGGTCGAGTTCCGGGGCTTTGGGGCCGTTGTAACCGCTGCCGGTGTGGGCGTGCGGGTTGTGGGGGCCGGGCACGCCCTGGAACGGTCCGGGGACCATCGGCGCGACGCTGTCGCCCAGACGCATCACGCGGCCGTACAGGGTGGCGAGGATCTCGGCGGACGAGCAGGCCTGACTCAAGTAGCCGCCGCCGTTGCGGATCGTGTGGTCCAGCACGCGGCGGCGGATGCGCTGCGCCAGGCGCTGGGGGTCCAGGTCGGTCATGGGGACGTCCGTCGGTGGGGGTGGGTCAGCTCAGCAGCAGCGGCACGAACGCCACGATCAGCATCGTCACGCCGCGCACCAGCACGGGCAGCAGCACCCGCTCGTGCCGGCGAAAGAACGTCTTCTGCGGCGGGTCGGGCGTGCGCACGTGCGCGGGCAGGTCGTCGACGATCTGGCGCGTCAGCAGCAGGTTCAGGGCGACCGGCGGCGTCAGATAGCCCAGTTCGAAGCCGACCAGCGCCATCATCCAGAAGTGCACGGGCGCGATGCCGTTGGCCTTGGCGATGGGTGCAAGCGTAACGCTGACCAGGATCACCGCGCCGTACGGGTCCATGATCATGCCGATGATGATCATCGCGAGCACCAGCAGCGTCATCGCCGGCCACGGACCGCCCAGCGCGGTGGGCATGGTCTCGATGATCTGCGATCGCTCGATCACGCCGCCGAGGCACGCCGACAGACCCATCAGCATCAGCAGCGCGCCGATCTGGGTGCCGGTGTCGAGCGCGGTGTGACGGGTGGCGCCGTCCTGCGCGTCGCCCGCACTCGCGGCCGGCCTGGCCGAGAGCTTGCGGCGGTACAGGCGGTCCCACGGCTGCACGGCCAGCATCGCAACGGCCAGCAGGTACGGCGCGGTGTGCTCGTCGAGCCCTGCGTCCAGCAGCAAACGGAAGGCCACCAGCACGACGCCGGCGATGGCCAAGTACGGCAGCAGCCCGGTGCCGGCCTTGCCCAGGTCGCTGCCGATGGTCGGGGCGATGCCGAAGCGCCAAGGCGCACGCCGCGTCAACCACGCAATCGCCAGGAAGATCACGCCCGTCAGGCCGAACACCTGCCAGCCGCGGTAGAACAGCTCGTCGGTCGTCACGTCCAGATTCAGCGAGGCGACAATCACGACCAGCAGACACGGCGGCAGGACCACGCCAAAGCTGCCGCTCATCGCCGTGGTGGCCCGCGCCAGCTCGTCGGTGGCCCCCGCGCGGCGCATCTCGGTGTAGATGGTGGCGCCCAGGGCCAGCACGAACACGCCCGACGCACCCGAGTACGCGACCGGGATGGCGGCAGCCAGCGAAACGACCACCGCAAACAGCTCGGGCGGCAGCCGCAGCGGGCGAATCAGGTCGAACACCAGACCGCCCAGCAGCGTGTCGCGGAGCATCAAGCCCGTCCACAGGTACAGGCCCACCTGGATGTACAGGGTGGAATACTCGGTGATCTTCTGCAGATAGATGGCGATCCCGGCCGGATGGTGCTCGACGGCGAAGAACCAGATGCCCGAGATGGCGCCCATCCACGCGAACAGCGGGATCGTGGCCAGCACGCGACCGACCGTCGTGCCGGTCACGCCGTTCGCATCGGCGCGTGGCAGCGGGCGCACCAATTGCACCACGTTGGCCAGGACCAGCGCACACGTGCCAAACACCCACAACCCCTCGACATCCTGCGCCACGCCCTCGGTCTGGCCGTACAGGGTCCACGAAGACGCGAGCACGAAGCCGTTGGTCAGCAGCTGGGCGCCGTTGCTGATGCGGTCCTCCAGCGCGTTGCCCGCATCGCGCAGGCCGATGTGCTTGCGGCGCAGCGTCGTCACAAACGCCGACAGCAGCAGCAGGATGACCATGGTCGCCGGCATCCAGGTGATGCCCAGGTCGCCGATGCGAGAAACGCCTTGCTCAAAGCGGCAGTACGACCGCTGACCGGCAGACATCGGCGGGGCGGCAATTGCGGCGGCCGCAGCGGCTGAAGCAACGGCAGCGGCGGTCGGGGCGGCGGGCGGCGCGTCCAGACCCTCCAGCAGGGCGTCGTCGCCTGCCGGAGCCTCGGCAACCGCGCTGGGGTCGGCGGCGGCCGGTGCGGCTTCGGCGGCGGCGGGGGTGGCATCTTCGGCCATCAGCTCGTCGACCAGCGGGTCCGGGGCGGCGGCAGCGGTCGAGGCTGCGGCTGCGGCCGCAGTCGGGGCGGCGGTCGCGGCGCCCGGGTCGTCCTGACAGTACGCGCGGCCTGCGGCATAGCCGGGCCACTGCTGTTCGCCCCAAGCCAAAAGTTGGCCGTGGAGCAGCTGCGCACAGGCGAGCAGCAACGGAATCAGCAACACACACAAGACGGCGGCGCCGCCCAGACGTTTGGCCATGGTTTCCTCTGCGGGGGCGGGCTGGGGCTACTTCTTCTTGCCAGGACGGCCCTTGGCGGGCGCGGCAGCGGGTGCGGGAGTTGCGGTGGGCGCGGGGGCCGACGCGGGCTCTTCCAGGTTGTCGAGCACGCCGTCATCGCCTGCACCGTCGGTCGCTGTCGCCTGGCCGGGCAGGTCGCTCAAGTCGCCGGACGAGCGGAAGCCCACGGCGCGCGTCCAGATCAGGTCGGCGACGTGGCGGCTCATCTGCTCGCCGTACGCGTCCAGCATCTTCCACTGGGAGGCCGGCGGGTCGGCCGCCAGAGCCTTGGCGTGGCTTTGCAGCGCGGGCACCAGCGACGCCTCGGCACCGATGGTGGCATAGGTCACGACCTGCAGACCGCGCGACAGGCGCACCTTCGCGGTGTCGCCCTGCAGACCGGCCAGCTCGAGATCAACCGCGGCGTCCACACCCTCAGGCTGCGCGCCCGGCACCGTCAGGTACACTGCGGCGGCCAGCGCCTTGGGCACGCCCCACCACTTCTTCGAGTCGAGGCACTGCGACGCCCGGGCCACCGTTTGCGGAATCGACAGCGAGATGTTGGCCGCGCCGCGCGCTGACCGGTCGTGCATCACCGCCTGCAGGCCGGACGCCAGACCCAACAGCAGGAAGATCTGTTCGTCCTCCTGCACTTGCGGGCAGGGGCCGGTCAGGTCGCCAAACGCTTGCGTGGTGCGCGTCCAAGCCGCACCGAACCGCAGAGCGGCCAGCGTGTGCAGGCGCTCGGACAGGATCTGGGCGTCGCGCGCTTCCGCCGAGGCCCCCGCCCGCACGGCGCGGGCGTAACGCAGGTCTGCCTCCCACGCTTGCGATTCCGAGCACATGCCAGCGCCCAGCATCGACACCAGCACCGGCAGGTCGGGTCGGTCGGTCACTCGCTCGAACGACGCCACGAAAGCGCCCATCGCCGCGCCGGTCTGGCAAGCGACGTCGACGTCTTCCTGACCCAGCAGGTACGGCACCATGTGCTGTTGGGCATAGCTGGACATCGTGCTGCCGGTGGCGCTGTGGAGCATGCCGGTGCAGCCCGAGGTAGGCAGCGCGGCAAGGCCGAGGGCAAGGCAGGCCAGCAGCAGCCGCGGGCGAAGAACGTTCCGGCGGGTAGGGGCTTGCATGACACCTCCTGCGGGCATGGGGCCCAGCAGACTGGGGAGAGGGAGGGGCAGGGAAACGGCTATTCGGCGCTGTCGGTGCACTCGGCTGCGGCCTTGTCGGACTCGCAGCGGATGCGCTTCATCAGCTTGAGGATGCCGCCGTGGTACACGCCCTTGTTGCGCAGCTTGACGCGCACGTCGCGCAGCTTGGTGTCGTAGATGGCCTTGTCCTCGGGGCTGACGGTGATCCACTGGCCACCGGGCACCGCGCGCTCAGCCTTGAGCGACATGGCCAGACCCTCGGCGAACCTGTCGGCGCCCCATGTGCGCGACTTGCCGCCAAACTCAGCCGGGAAATCCGCAGACTTGACGAGCACTTGGAAGGTCAGCTGCGCCAAAGCGTACTTCACGATGCCGCCGCCGCTGCCCATGCCCTTGTGCAGCTCCAGAGGCTTCAGCGCGGTCGCGGGCGCATAGGCCACGTCGGCGCGGCCGTTGTTGAAGATGCCCGCGAACGTGCCCATCTCGGCCGACACCACGGAGGCTCCCACCGTGTCGACCATGGTGCGGGCCGCGTCGTCGTTGGTCAGGGTGGCGACGCGCTTGCCGGCCAGCTTGGCCATCGAGGCGTTGTCCTTGTTGCGCAGCAACAGGTACACTGCTCCGGCGGGCAGGATTGCGGTGGTCTCGTACACGCCGTCCTTGACGTAGCTGACGGCCTTGGCGCTCGACAGTATCTTCACGGCGCGCTTGAGGTGGTCGTAGGTCTGCAGGGCGCCCAGGGCCTCGATCGTACCGGTCGCCTTGACGAAGCTGCGGGCGCGCAGACCCGACACCAGCGCGGCTTGGCACTGACCGGCCTTGAAGTCGGCGGTGGTGACGCCCTCGTTCGTGTTGGGCTTGAGCTGGAAGCGCACGCCCCACTCGAGGGCAGCCGCCTGATACCGCTCCGCAAACTTGTAGATGTCGCCCTGGGTGCCAGACGGGTCGTAGACGCACAGCACGCGGTCGATGGGAGCGGCAGGGGCCTGCGCTAGGGCGGCGGTGGGCAGCAGGGCAAGGACGATCAGCAGAGCGGTACGCAACATGGGCGGCTTCTCCGATGCGCAGGCATCCCCACGCGACTGCGAACCTTAGCTACGACGGAACAATTCGGCAACGTTTGCGAATCCGAGGGCAGCAGTCGGTGGGGGTGGGCAGTTTCCTTCGGGGGCCTTCTCGGGCTATGCTCCTGCCTCTGTCATCCGTGACGGGACCCCCCGCTCGTCATCACTGTAGCCCGCCTCCGTGCTTCGTCCGCGATGCACGGCACGCCAAGGACATTCGATGATTCGCACCATCTTCGCCTTTCTCCCTCGCCTTTGGACGAACTGGCTGACCCTGACCGGCTCGATCCTGACGACCTTTGCCGCGATCGCCATCATGATCGTGGTGTTCGGGCAGCTGACGGCCGCCGCAAACCCCTACGCGACCGCCCTGCTGTTGATGGGCTTGCCGACGGTGTTCGTGTTCGGCCTGCTGCTGATCCCGCTTGGCCTCTATCGGCACCGCAAGAAGTACGGCGACATCCCGCCCGACTCGGTCCAGCAGGCGTTCATCGCCGCCGCACGCAGCCCGGCCGCGCGTGGGCGCATTTTCTTCGTCGGCGTGTTCAGCATCATCAACATCGCGATTCTCGTCATTGCCGGCGGCGAGTCGACGAAGTTCATGGATTCTCCGAAGTTCTGCGGCACCACCTGTCACACCGTGATGGAACCCGAGTGGACGGCCTACACCCGCTCGTCGCACTCTCGCGTCGACTGCGTGCGCTGCCACATCGGCCCCGGAGCCTCGTGGGCGGTCAAGGCCAAGATCGACGGCCTGCGTCAGGTCATGGGCGTCATCACCGGCGACTACAGCCGGCCGGTCCCCACGCCGGTCCACACGCTGCGCCCCAGCCGCGACACGTGCGAGCAGTGCCACTGGCCGTCGCGCTTCCACGGCACCCGCGTCGCCCTGTTCCCCCACTTCGCGCAAGACGAGACCAACACCCCCGCCTACAACGCCATGGTCGTGCGGCTGGGCGGCGCCAACCCCGGTACCGGCAAGCATGAGGGCATCCACTGGCACGTCAGCGAGGACTTCAAGGTCAGCTACCAGTACCTGGACGAGAAGCGCTTGCAGATCGGCAGGATTCAGGTGGTGCAGGCCGGCAAGGTGGTGCGCGAGTACAACCTGCCGGGTCTGAAGGGCAAGGTCTTGGGCGAGCGGACCATGGACTGTATCGACTGCCACAACCGCCCCACCCACGTGTTCGACGAGTCCGCGCAGGCGGCGGTGGATCGCGGGATGCACGAGGGCAAGCTGGACCGGCAGCTGCCGTTCCTGGCCAAGGTCGCCGCCCAGCTGTTGGGCAAGGTCGACCTGCCGCGCCCGCAGGCCAAGGACCACTTCCGCAAGGCGATCGTGGGTGCGTATGCCCAGCTTCAGGCAGAGGGCCTGCCCGCGGACCCGACGCGCCTGACGGCCGCCGCAGACCAGATCGCTGAGCTCTACCTGCGCAACATCTTCCCCGA
>JBMOIG010000070.1:0-24535 GCA_049317445.1 Myxococcota bacterium
CACATGTCAAGAACACGGCCCCTACCGCGAGTCGATGCGACTACGAAGCGCGGCGGTCGCTGCCCGCACGGCAGGCGTGTCGGGAGGGGGCGGGCTCATGGGTAGATCTCGCCCCAAATCCGCATACTTGTCGGCGCCCAGGCCGTGGTAGGGAGCCACTTGCACCGCTCCCAAGCCGAGCTCAGCGAGGCGGTCGACCAAGGTCGCCAAGTTCTGGGGAGCATCGGTCGCTCCCGGGACCAGCGGCAGGCGCAACACGAGCTTCTCGGGACAGCGCGAGGCCAACGTGCCGAGGCTGCGGAACACCGGCTCGTTGCCAACACCTGTCCAGACCGCGTGTTGCGCTGTGTCGGCGAGCTTGAGGTCGAACAGGAACAGGTCGACGAGTGGTTCGATCGCGTCGAGGACCTCGGGCGTCGTGTAGCCGGTCGTGCTGACGGCTGTGGCGATGCCGGCCTCACGGCAGCCGCGCAGGCACGCCTCCAGGAACGCCGGTTGCGCCAGCGGCTCGCCGCCCGAGAACGTCACGCCGCCCCCGGAGTTGCGGTAGAAGGCCGCGTCCTTGAGGACGGCAGCGACCACTTCGTCGGGTGTCATCCGCGTACCGCACATCGCCAGCGCATCGTTCGGGCAGGCGTCGATGCACGCGTGGGTGGCGCACTGCGAGCACGCGCGGCGGTCGATGCGGGGCAGGCCGTCGGCCCCCTGCTCGATGGCGTGGGAAGGACACGCAGCGGCACATTGGAAACAGGTGTGGCAGCGCGCGCGATGGTGGCGCAGCTCAGGCGCAGCGGCGTGCGACTCGGGGTTGCAGCACCACGCACAGCGCAGGGGGCAGCCCTTCAGGAACACTTGGGTGCGGATCCCCGGGCCGTCGTGGACGGCGAACGGCTGGATGTCGAAGACGACGCCGGTCAGCACTGGGCGTGCTCCGTTCTCCAGATCACCTGATCCTGCAGGGCCTTGCTCATCTCGACCCAGTAGGCAGAGAAGCCGGCGACGCGCACGACCAGGTCGCGGTACCGATCCGGATGCGTCTGGGCGTCGCGCAGCATCTGGCTATCGACGACGTTGAACTGCACGTGGAAGCCGGGGCCCTCGAAGTAGGTCCGAATCAGCGCGAGCAGGTTGTTCGCGCCCGAGTCGCCCTCGATGGCCGTCGGGTGAAACTTCAGGTTCAGCAGGCCGCCGCGGATGCGGGTGTGGTCGACCTTCGAGGAGGAACGGATGACGGCGGTGGGGCCGTGGACGTCGGTGCCGGGGAAGGGCGAGGTCACGCCGTCGGCCAGTGGTTGTCCTGCGCGTCGGCCGTCGGGGAATGCGCCGCAGGCCTTGCCGAATGGTACCGGCGTGGAGATCGCGAGCATCGACGGGTCGTAGGGCTCGCCGAGGTAGTTGCGCTGGCCGGCGCACCAGGTCACGTAGTCGTCATAGAGGTCCAGGAACACGCCGTCGGCCACGTCGTCGTCGTTGCCCCACTTCGGTGCGGCGACGAAGCGCTTGCGCAGGGATTCGTAGCCCTGCCAGTCGGCGGACAATGCGGCGCGTAGCTCGTGCAGCGTGCAGGCCGCGTCCTGGAAGACGACTTTGCGGATGGCTGCCAGCGAGTTGGAGACGTTGACCAAGCCGCTCGACAGCGTGGTGGGCGTGCGGTTGTTCACTGCGCCGCCGTCGTCCATGCAGCGGCCGCGCCCCACGCAGTCGCGGACGAACACAGAGCAGAACACCAGCGGCACCGTCTGCCGATGGGCCAACATCACGTAGTTCCAGTACTGCTGCCACGACCGCACGGCGTGGTGCATCTTGGCCTGAAACGACGCGACCACCTCTGCATACGTCGCAGGGTGCGTCGGCTCGAACATGCGCACGCCGGTCACGGGGTCGAGGCCGTCATGCATCGTCAGGTCCAACAGCTTGCCGTGGTTGACGAATCCCGCCTGGACCACACCGTAGGACATGCCCTCGAGCGTGGGTTCGGTGCAGCCGCCCATCGCGGCGTTCTCGCGCAGGATCTCGATCGGCAGGCCGGTGGTGCGGGCCTCGTGACGCAAGTAGGTCTCGAGGTTGAAGAATGCCGGGTAGCCGACACCGGTCTTCACGCACTCGACGGCTTTGCGACAAAACGAGTCGGAAAGCGACGGGTGCCACCAGACCGACAGCGTCGGCTGCGTCATCTGCAGGTTGACCTGGGCTTGCAGGAAGGCTTGAGACAGCGCGTTGTCGGCCGGCTGGCCGTCGGCGGTCAGTCCGCCCAAGATCAGGTTCTGATAGAGGTTGCCGTGGCCCAGACCCTGCCAGCTCATGCTCGCGACGTACTCGATGCGCGTCATCTTCACGAACAGCTCTTCGGCCAGCTCGACGGCTTGTGCCGGGGTGGCGGTCGGGTCGTCGCGGTAGTACGGCCATAAGGTCTGATCCAGGCGCCCGGGCGAATAGCCCAAGTGTGCGCCCTCCAGGTGCCCGAGCACATAGGTGAACCAGAACGACTGCACGGCCTCGCCGAAGTTGCGCGGCGGGTGGGCGGGCACGTGCTCGCACGCTTCGGCCATCTGCTGCAGCTCGGCACGGCGGGCGGGGGCGGACTCGATGGCGGCGAGTCGGCGGGCCTCAGCGGCGTAGCGGGCGGCGAAGGTCAGGGCACCGCGCAGGACACGCACGCCGGCGCGCCAGAAGTGGAGGTCTGGACCCTCCGGGCCGCCGGGTCGAAACTCGGCGATGCGCGCTTCCAGGTCGGCGATCACGGCCAAGTAGCCGCGTGACAACGCGGTGCGGAAGTCGAGGACGATGCGGCCCTCAGGGCAGGGTTCGTGGGGCGCCGTGTAGAGACCGACCGTCCACCCGTTCTCGATGGACTGGGCGTCGGGGAAGTCGCGCTTCCACAAGCGGTCGCCGACGGCCATCAGGCAGCGGTCCTCCCAGAACTCGCACAGGTCAGCCAGCTCTGCCAGCTCTGGGCGAGAGATAAGGAACTTGCCTGAAAAGACTTCGAAATCTCCCATGGCTGCCGCGGTTCGCGCGTGAGCGACGCCGCCGCCTTCGCCCAACGAGATGTGCTTCTGTTGCGCGTCCTGCTCTTGCTGCCGCATCTCGCGCAGGAACGGCCCGGCGGCGTAGTTTGCGTACGGGATCGCACCGCGCAGGAACCGCGTCTTGTGGCCGACGATGCGCTCTCCCGGGTGGATGACGGGCGTCAGGCCCTCGAGCGCGAAGGCGTGGTCCTCCGCACGGCGTTCGAGCACTTCCATGCCGTCGGTGCGGCGATGCGACTTCGTCAGGCGACGCAGGTACTCGATGTCGATCATCAGCGGCGCTTGCAGATACGCCTGCTTCAGGTCGTCCGTGCGTCGCGAGGACGGCTGGCCATGGACTTCACGCGGAACGAAGGTGTCGAACACGGTTGCCTCCCGAAAGCGGCGGCGAGGGTAGCCGGGCGCCCGTACAGGTGCAATCGACGATCGGCGTGGCTGGTCGGCGCGAGCAGATTGCCCGTTTCCCGCGTTGACTTGCCCCCTTGCCCAAGCCAGCATCGCGCCCCTGTGCCGCGTCTTCGGCGCACAAAACGGGGGAGGCGACGATGTCGAGACTGTTCCAGACCAAGCCGGTCAACCAGTTGATGGGTGACGGCGACGGCACCGGCCTGAAGCGCGCGCTGACGGCGACCAACCTGACGCTGCTGGGCATCGGCGCCATCATCGGTGCGGGCATCTTCGTGTTGACGGGCACCGCGGCCGCGCAGTACGCGGGTCCTGGCATCGTGTTGTCGTTCGTGCTTGCCGGTCTCGGCTGCCTGTTCGCGGGCCTGTGCTACGCCGAGTTTGCGTCGATGATTCCGGTGGCCGGCAGCGCCTATACCTATGGGTACGCGACGTTGGGCGAGCTGGTGGCCTGGATCATCGGCTGGGACCTGATTCTCGAGTACCTGTTCGCCGCGTCGACGGTCGCCGTCGGCTGGTCGGGCTACTTTACCGCCTTCATGTCCGAGGCCGGCCTGAAGCTGCCGCCCGCGTTTACCGGCGCCCCGTTTGCGGTCGAAGGCACCCACACCCTGGTTCCCTCGCAGATCTGCGTGGATGCGAGCGGTGGCGTGGCGGTGAACGCCGTGACGCGCACTGCCATCCCGATTGCCGATTGCGTCGCCCAGGGCCATAGCCTGGTCAGCGGCGTGCTGAACGTGCCGGCGATGGTGCTGGTGCTGCTGCTGACGGCGCTGCTGGTGGTCGGCATCCGCGAGTCCGCGCGCTTCAACAACATCATCGTGTACGTCAAGGTTGCCATCGTGCTGGCCGTCATCGGTTTTGGCTTCCAGTACGTCAACACGGCCAACTGGACGCCCTTCATCCCCGAGAACACGGGCGAGTTCGGCAAGTTCGGCTGGAGCGGCATCCTGCGCGGCGCCGGCGTGATCTTCTTTGCGTACATCGGCTTCGACGCGGTCTCGACGGCCGCCCAAGAGGCCAAGAACCCCCAACGCGACCTGCCCATCGGCATCCTGGGTTCGCTGGCCATTTGCACCGTGCTGTACATCCTGATGGCGCTGGTGATGACCGGCATCGCGCCCTACGCCGAGTTGAACGTGCCGCACCCGGTGTTCGTCGCCATCGACAAGGCCGGTCCCGCGCTGAAGTGGTTGGGCTTCTTCGTCAACATCGGGGCCATCGCGGGCCTGGCGTCCGTGGTGCTGGTGATGCTGATGGGCCAGCCGCGCATCTTCTACTCGATGTCGCGCGACGGCCTGCTGCCCAAGATATTCGGCAGGGTGCACCCGAAGTTCCAGACGCCACACGTCGCCACCATCATCACCGGCGTGGTTGCGTCGCTGATCGCCGGTCTGTTCCCCATCGGTCTGCTGGGCGAGCTCGTCTCGATCGGCACGCTGCTCGCGTTCGTCATCGTCTGCGGCGGCATTCTCGTGCTGCGTCGCACCCAGCCCAACCTGTCGCGGCCGTTCCGTGCCCCCTGGGTGCCGTTCGTGCCGATCATGGGCATCGTGATCTGCGGCTACATGATGTGGGGGCTGCCCCTGGACACGTGGCTGCGGCTGGCGGTCTGGATGGCCATCGGTCTCGTGATCTACTTTGCCTACGGTCGCCGCCACAGCGTGCTCAGCCAGCCCGCGCAACCCCCCGCGCCGCAACAGGACGTGGGCTGACCGCGCATGCCCGCGCTGGCCCCCCTGGACCTTGCTCTGCTGTGTCTGGCCGCCTTTGGCGCCGGGGTCGTCGATGCCATCGCTGGCGGGGGCGGACTGGTCACGCTGCCGGCGCTGCTGTCGGTCGGCCTGCCGCCGCACCTGGCGCTCGGGACCAACAAGGGGCAGTCGGTGTTCGGGTCGGGCGCGGCGCTGGTCGCCTTCGCGCGGGCGAAGCTGGTCGACGGCAGGCGTGCCAAGGTCGCTTTTCCCCTCGGCTTTCTCGGGTCGCTGGCCGGTGCGGCGCTGGTGCTGCTGGTCGAGCCCACGGTGCTGCGGCCGGTGGTGCTGGCGCTGCTGTGCGCGGTGGCAGTGCTGCTGACGTTTCGGCCCACGCCCAAGCCGGGAACGCGCCTGGCGGGTGCGGCCCATCCGCTGCTGGTCGGCGGCGCGCTGGCGCTGGGCATCGGTGCGTATGACGGCTTCTTCGGCCCCGGCACGGGCACGCTGCTGCTGCTGGGCGGGGTGTGGCTGCTGGGGCAGACGATGACGCACGCCTCGGCCGACGCCAAGGTGGTCAACTTCGCCTCCAACCTGGCTGCCGTCGTCATTTTCTCGTGGAACGGCGCGATCTTGTGGGCGGTCGCGGCGCCCATGGCCGTGGCGCAGTTCGCGGGTGGCGTGCTGGGTGCGCGGCTGGCGGTGCGGGGCGGCGACCGGGTGGTGCGCCCCATCGTGCTGGTCGTGGTGCTGGCGCTGGTGGTGCGGTTGGCGTGGGACACCTGGCGAGGCTGACCGCTGCTGGGGTCACCCCCGCGGCCCCCGCTTCACGCCCTGGCTCTCGCCGTCGTAGACCAGCGCCTCAGCCGGAATTCCGCCCGTCACCTGATCGGCGTGCATCCGCCCCGAGGACCACAGCGTGCGGTCGACCATCATCGCGCCCAAATACTCGATCTGGTTGCGCAAAGTGGCACCGTCTGCTTCGAGCACCTCGAGCGCCCGCGCGATGGCCACCAGCGTCGACACCTGACCCGGCTTGGAGCTCGCGCGCAGGAAGTTGCGCGTGGCGTCCTCGGGCGGCAGCACGGCGCACGGCACGTCTGCCAGACCGGGGATGCGCCGCCGGGCCTTGATCGCCTGCGGCCACGTCGCGTCGGGCACGATCAGCGTCACCGGCTGTTCCGAGCCCTGCCAGTCTGTGAGCGGCCGCGCGTCGGGATGGGGAAACAACAGCACGGGTTGCGACAGTTGGCGCCAGTCGCGCACCAGCGGCACACGACCACCGTGCATCACGGTTTCGCCATTCGGCAGGCACGCCATCGCCAACGTACCGGTGTTGCTGGTCTTGTTGACCTCGAGCTGGTGCAGGATCAGCACGACGCGGGTGCGGGTTGCCAGCTTGGGGACGTGGGCGCACAGACACAGGGTCAGGTGCATGCGGCACGAGGGGCAGCGGTGGCGGCTGGCCCAATGGACGTCGTCGATCACGCGAGCTCCTGAGCGTTCCTGCGAACGACGCGCCATTGTGGCTGGACCCGACCGGATGCGCCACGTCCCTTCGAGCGCGCCCCCATCGCCACCCCCGCGCGGATCCGATAGCCTCGCCGCCCGACTCCACACCGTCGGCGTGTGCGAGGCGCCCCGTGTCCCTTTCCGCCGCCCTTGAACGGGCCTTGTCTTCCCGCGGTCCGCTGCTCGAGCGGTTGCACGCCGAATCGACCGACGCGTACCGCCTGTTCCACGGCAGCGTCGAGGGCGCACCGGGTCTGACCGTCGACCGCTACGGCGACCTGCTGCTGGTTCAGACCTTCCACGCGCCTTTGGCCGACGAAGAGCAGGCGGACATCGAAGCCTTCTACGTCAAGCAGTTGCCGCACCTCGCCCTGACCTACAACGACCGCAGCCACACCGACTCGCGCGTGCGCAACTTGCTGGAGGGCGACGCGCACACGGCCGGGCAAGAGGCCCACGTGGCGGAGGAGTTGGGCGTGAAGTACCGCATTCAGGCGCGGCACGCCGGGCAGGACCCGTGGCTGTTTCTGGACTTGCGGGCGGCCCGGCGGGCGGTGCTGGCCGAGAGCGCGGGCAAGTCGGTGCTGAACCTGTTCGCCTATACCTGCGGCGTGGGCGTGTGTGCGGCCGTGGGTGGAGCGAAGCGGTCGCTCAACGTCGATTTCGCCGAGTCGAGCTTGGACGTCGGGCGCGAAAACGCGCGTCTGAACGAGGTGTTGGACCGGGTCGAGTGCCTGCGCAGCGACGTGTTTCCGGCGATCCGTCAGCTGGCGGGCCTCGGGCAGTCCGAACGCGTGCGGGGTCAGTGGATGCCCTCGTTTCCCAAGCTGAAACAGGAGTCGTTCGACCTGGTGTTCCTGGACCCGCCCCGGTTCGCCAAGAGCCCGTTCGGCGTCGTCGACACGGTGCGCGACTACCAGGCGCTGCTGAAGCCCGCGCTGCTGACGACGGCCGTCGACGGCGTGCTGGTGTGCTGCAACAACGTGGCGCAGGTCGAGCGCGAGGAATGGCGCACGCAAGTCGAGCGTTGCTCCGCGAAGACCGGCCGCGCCGTGCGCGAGTTCCGCTGGATCGACCCGGAAGAGGACTTCCCGTCCGGCAACGGGCGACCGCCCCTGAAGATCGCGCGGCTGCAGCTGTAATCGCCGGGAACCGCTGGCGTGGGGCCGACCTGGCCGACCAGAGGTTGCCGGTCGCTCTCGCCTTGCCTACCCTCCCTGACCTCGATCCCCACCCAAGGAGTTCCCCGTGAAGCTTTACTACGCCACCCGCACCCGTGCCACTCGTCCTCGCTGGGCGCTGGAAGAGCTGGGCGTGCCCTTTGAGCTCGTTCGCATCGACATGGCCGCGCGTCAACACAAGTCCTCGGAGTACATGGCGATTCATCCGCTGGGCAAGCTGCCCGCGTTTGCCGATGACGACGGCACCGTGCTGTTCGAGTCCGCCGCCATCGCCATGCATCTGGCCGACCGCTTTCCGGAGCGCGGGCTGGCCCCCGCACCGGCTACCTCGGACCGCGGACGCTATTACCAGTGGCTGGCGTTCGGCGCCGCGACGCTGGACCCGCCGCTGTTCAAGGTTGTGTACGGCAAGACGTTTCGCGCCAACGACCCGAACTCGCCGCTCGACATCGAGACGAACCTGCCGCTGGCCCACGCGGCCTTGGACGTGCTGGAAGGCGCCCTGACCGGTCGGGAATTCCTGGTCGGCGACCACCTGACCGTGGCGGACATCATCGTGGGCGCCAGCTTGGTGGCGGCGAACCTGGTGGAGCTGCTGGCGGGTCGTCCGGCCCTGCGCGCGTACGTCGCGCGCCTGATCGCGCGGCCGGCGTACGTGCGGGCGAACGCGGACTGAGATCCGCCGCCCCCTACCGATCCGTAGCCCCCAGTGCCCCCGGAGCCCGCGCCCGCTTGGCGACCAGCACCAACGCCGTCAACGTCAGCAGATAGGGCAGGGTCTGCACCAGCTGCGTCGGCAGCGCCGTGCCCGCGGCCTGGATCTGGATCTGCGCCGCCTCACCCGCGCCAAACGCCACGGCCGCCAACGCCGCCGGCAGGATGCGCCACCCGCCGAAAATCACCGCCGATACGGCCACAAAGCCACGTCCGCCGGTCATGCCCGCGGTGAACTGGTGCTGCTCGAACGCCAGCCACACACCCGCCAGACCCGCCAGTGCGCCCGAGACCAGTACCGCCTGCCAGCGCACCCGAGCGACGCGGATGCCCAGGCTCTCGGCCGCCTCGGGGTGGTCGCCTGCCGCCGTGATGCGGATACCCGCGACCGTCTTCGAGAACCACCAAGCGACACCGGCAATGGCGAGCAGGCTCAGCCAGGTCAGGGGGCTGGTCCACAGGGTCGTGCCCTCGGCAAACGTCTGGACGCGGGCGCTGTTCGACGCGCTGTGGAAGATGGCGTGCAGGCCAAAGCGCGACAGGCCGTCTGCCAGCAAATTCAAGGCGATGCCGCTGGTGATGTGGTCTGCGCGCAGGTTGACGGTCATGAACGCGTGCACCGACGCCAGGGCCATGCCGGCCGCGATGCCGAACGCGATGGCGCCGTACGGACCTACGCTGGGCGCCAGGTGCGCGAACACGACGGCCGAGAAGGCTCCCGCGATCAGCAGGCCCTCGAGCGCCAGATTCACGACGCCCGACCGCTCGCACACCACGCCACCGGCCGCCGCGAGTGCATAAGGCATGGCGATGCGGATCACCTGTTCGACGACGGCGAAGAG
Source organism: Myxococcota bacterium (assembly GCA_049317445.1). Classification (GTDB taxonomy): domain Bacteria; phylum Myxococcota_A; class UBA9042; order UBA9042; family UBA9042; genus CAJBNH01. Next base: position 9,378 of record JBMOIG010000070.1, read on the forward strand.
ATCGTCCATCAGGCGGCCTCCTCGTCGCGTGCGCCAGAGAGCAGCGCGGCCTCATGGCGGGTCATGCGGGCGCGAAAACCCACGACGGCGAGGATGGTGACGCCCACCAGCACGTCGACGAGCTCTTTGGGCACGATGGCGTTGATCAGCAGCGAGCCCTCAGACAGCGTGGCGAAGAGCAGGGCGCCCGGCAGCAGCAGCCACGGCCGATTGCCCGACAGAAGTGCAATCGCGATGCCCAGATAGCCTGCGCCGGACACGAAGCCGGTCTCGAAGTAGCCCTTGTAGCCCAGCACGAACGACGTGCCGCCCAGACCCGCAACGGCGCCGGACAGCAGCAGTGCCAGGAACGTCAGGCGCGCGACCGGAATGCCCACCGTTTCTGCGACCTTGGGGGCGCTGCCCAGCGTGTCGACGTGCCGACCGAATGGCGTGCGCCCAAGCAACACCGCCAACACGGCAATCAGGACCAGCGCGACCAGCAGCGCCGCGTTGACGGGCGAGCCCTTGAAGGCCGGCACCCACTCCGTCAGCCGCAGCAGCCGGGCACCCGCGACGACGGGCGGCGTGTGGGTCGTGTCCTCGACGTGCATCAGCGCCGAGACCACCCAGTTGGCCACGGCCATGGCGACAAAGTTCAGCAGAATCGTGGTGATGACCTCGCTGGCACCGAACTTGACGCGCAGCAGCGCCGGACCGCTGATCCACAAGGCACCCGCAGCGGCAGCGGCCAGCAGGCAGAGGGGCAGGGCGATCCAGGCCGTCAGCTCGGGGGGCAGCAGGGCTCCGGTGACAGCAGCGGCCAGACCTCCCAGCGTGATCTGGCCTTCAGCGCCCACGTTGAACAGCCCGGCGCGAAAGCCCACCAGCGCGGCCAGGCCCGAGAGCAACAGTGGCGTCGCCTTGAACAACACCTGCGCGATGCCGTACGGGGTGCCCCAAGTGCCGGCCAGGATGCGCCAGGCGATGTCGAGCGGATGGCCGCCCGAGACGACGACCAGCACGTTGGCAACCAGCAGCACCACCAGCACGGCGATGGCGGCGTCGACGGCGATTTCCTTTGCGGCGGAGCGTGGTTTCACGGCGCCACCTCCCGACTCGTTGCCCCGACCATGCACGCCCCGAGCGAGCGCGCGTCGGTGTCCTGGGGCCGCAGCAGCTCGGCCACCTTGCCGCGGCGGAAGACGGCGATGCGATGGGAAAGGGCCAGTAACTCGCCCAGATCCGCCGACAGCAGGATCACGGCACCGCCCTGCCGCGCAAAGTCGGTCAGCACCTTGTGGATGCGCGCCATCGCCCCCAGGTCCACGCCCCGGGTCGGCTGGGCACACAGCAGCACGCGGGGAGAACGCCCAACCTCGCGCGCCACCACGACTTTCTGCTGGTTGCCGCCCGACAGCGCCAGCGCGGGCAGGGTCGCGTCGGGCGGGCGGATGTCGACCTGCCGCACCAGCACGTCGGCGTAGGCGAGCACCGCCGTGTCGTCCATGAACCCCTTGCGGGCAAAGCGTTTTTCGTCTCCCAACACGGCGTTGGCCGCCACTGCGTCGCGCACGACCAGACCCCGCTCGCGCCGGTCCTCGGGCACGTGGCCGATGCCTGCCTCGCGCCGCTGCCGCACCGACGTCCGCGTCACGTCCTGGCCGTCGAGCAGGATGCGCCCGCGCACCACCGGTCGCAGACCCGCCAGACACTCGATCAGCGCGTCCTGACCGTTGCCCTCGACGCCCGCCAGTCCCAGGATCTCGCCCGGTCGCACCTCCAGCGTCACATCGTCGACCACCGCGTGGCCCTTGGCGCGCTCGACACGCAGCCCTTCGATCCGCAGACGGGGCGCCAGGTTGGCCTCAGGCACGGCAGGCCGCTCGACCTCTGGCAGCTCGGTATCGCCCACCACCAGCCGGCCGAGCTCGTGCACCGTCCGCCCCGCCGTCGTCCCCGCAAACGCAAGCCGCCCGTGGCGCAGCACCGTCAGTCCGGTCGCGATGTCCATCACCTCGTCCAGCCGGTGCGTCACGATGACGATGGTCCGCCCCTCGTCGCGCAGCCGCGTCAGCACCTGGAAGAAGCGCTCGACCTCGGGGGGCGTCAACACGGCGGTCGGCTCGTCGAGCAGCAGGATGCGCGCACCGCGGTACAGCACCTTCACGATCTCGAGCGCTTGCCGCTCGCCCAGCGACAGGTCCGACGCCCGCCGGTCCGGGTCCAGCGGCACACCCACGGCTTGCGACAGCTCGCGCGTTTTCTGCCGGGCCATCTCGCGGTCCAACAGCCCCAGGTTGCCCGCAAACGCGAACTTCGCCGGTTCGGCTCCCAGCACCACGTTTTCCGCAACGGTCAGCGACGGCACCAGCATCACGTGTTGGTGCACCAGCCCGACGCCCAGCCGCACTGCCTCGTGGGGAGAAAAGCGCGTGACGTCATGGCCTTCGATCCGCAGCGAACCCGCGGACGGGGTGACCAGGCCACCCACCACGTGCATCAGGGTCGACTTGCCCGCGCCGTTCTCGCCGACCAGCGCGTGGATGCTGCCGGTCTCGACCGCGAAGTCGACGCCGCGGTTCGCCAGCCGCTGGCCGTAACGCACGTCGATGCCTTGGGTTTGCAGGGCCAGCGTCACGGCGCCACCTCCGCCGGGGCGACTTGCGACGGCACCTGAATTCGACCCGCCACGATGTCGCGCCGCAGGGCCTCGATCCGTTCGCGCATCTTGGCGTCGATGAGGTTCGCGTTGCGCTCGTCCGCCACGTAATCCACGCCGTCCTGCGCCAGACCGAACACCCGCACACCGGCGATGTCGCGTCGGTGCGGCTGCTCACTGACGGCCTTGAGCGTATCGAATACGGCCACATCCACGCGCTTGACCATGCTGGACAGCACATGCCCGGGCGCCTCGTGCGTCTGGTCCGAGTCGACGCCGATGACCAGCCTGCGCGTGCCGGGGGGAGCCAGCCGCGCCGCCTCAAATGCCCCCAGCCCCGTCGAACCCGACGCGTGGTACAGCACGTCGGCGCCGCGGCCGAATTGCGCCAGCGCCAGCTCCTTGCCCTTGACGGGGTCCTTGAAGGCCTCGGGCGTAACGCCCGCGTAGGCACTGAGGATCTTGCACTCGGGGCACACCGCCTTGACGCCCGCGCGATAGCCCGCCTCGAACTTGCGGATCAGCGGCATGTCCATCCCGCCGATGAAGCCCACGGTCTTGGACAGGGTGGCCAGACCGGCCGCAGCGCCGACCAGGTACGAGCCCTCTTCCTCGCGAAACTTCAGCGCAATCACGTTCGGCGGCAGCTTCTGGTCGGGCAGCACGATCATGTCGACGCAAGCGAACAGCACGTCGGGATAGTCGCGCGCCACCAGCAACACGTCGTCCGTGAACATGATGCCGACGCCGATGACCAGATCGAACCCGCGCGCCGCGAGCAATCGAATCGCCGACTCGCGATCCGCGCCATCGCCAGGTTCCAAATACTCGCCGTGGATGGGCAGCTCGCGCAGTGCACGCTCAAGGCCGCGGTAGGCCGAGTCGTTGAAGCTCTTGTCGCCGCGCCCACCCAAGTCGAACACCAGACCGACCTTGGCCGTGAACGCCTTGTCCTCGCCTACGTCGTTCGAACGCAGCATCCCCACGGCCGCGACCACCAGGTTCGCGAGCAGCAGGGCGGCGAGAAGGAGCAAACGGCGTCGCATGGAACCCCGGGGTGGCGAAGGGGGACCGAACAGACCGACATCGTGGCAGAGCGGGGGCTAGCGCTCAAGGGGAGGGGCAAGAAGAGGGGTCAGGTATGAGCAGTTTACAGTTAGATAGCCTATATTTTCGTTAATTGACAAGATGTTATAACGGTGTCAGGTATGAGCAGTTTACAGTTTAGTGGACCGGAAGCCCCCGCATGTCCGCCACCCAGACCCGCATCGTCGAGTCTTGCCGCCAATGCGCTTCAACTCGCGCGACCCGCTGGCTGATGACCGTGTGCGAGGCGCCAAGAATCGCGCCAATCGCCCCGTGCGGAACGCCGCACTGCCGACTCAACCACCATGCAGCAAACCACTTGGCGGGATTACCCTTTCGGCCATATCGCGTGGCCGTCAGCTCGTTTGGCGCCAGACCGGTGACGGCGCAAAGGGCCGCGAAAGACTCGGCAAGGTTGGTCCGCGGGCCGTCGATCTTGGGCATCGCCACCGCCCCCGTGCTCTCAGGAGCCCAGAGCTTCTTCGGGTCGAACCCGGCGGGAGGCTTCACATTTCCCTCGTACGCTGCGCAAAGAGCCTCGCTGTATGTCGCCGGACCGCCGAACAACGCCAGCTGCTCGTCGACCGTGAGCCACGCGGGGCACTTGTCGTGCTCGACGTATGCGCGGTGACTGGTCCACGCCGCAGTTTCGATGTCGGTCAGGCCAGCCCGCACGGGATTCAGGTGCACGTAGAGCAGCAGGTGACGCCAGTACACATCGGTGCCCACGATGCGGTTGCGGAAGCGACCACGAAACACGGGGCCATCCCAGCCGCTCGCCACATTCAAGCGCCGTGAGAACTCGCCGCCAAGATGGCGCATCGCCCGCGACAACTCACTCCGGGCGGACTCGAGCATCAGGTGGTAGTGGTTGGGCATCAGCGCGTAACCATGCACGCGGACACCAAACCGTGCCGGCAGCTCCGCCAGCGTCTGCAGAAAGAGGTTGCGGGTATCGTCGTCCACGAAGACGGCCTGGCGACGCGCGCCGCGGTTCATTACGTGGTGGCGGGCTCCGGGGAAGTCGATTCGTGGGGTGCGCATGGGGTGGAGTCTACTCAGGGCGGAGATAGTGTAAACTGCTCATACCTGACACCGTTGTAAGTATGTGTTCTGGCGCAATTATATATCATGATAAACTGTAAACTGCTCATACCTGACCCCACCGGTTGACCCGGCCGATCCGCCGTTGCAGACTCGCACCGGGTCGCCGGAACGCCACCCTCGACCGCAAAGGAGTCCGCATGGCCTGTCAGCGCGCCCGCGACGTGTCCGCCGCGTTCACTCCGGACGGCCGTCTGTTGTTGCGTGCGCCGATGCGCGGGGTGGCCGTACGTGCGCCGCCGTTTGCTGCGGAGCTGCTGGCGTTTTGCAGCGAACCTCGGGAGGCCTCGGAGGTGGAACGCAGCTACGGTCCCCAAGCGCGCCAACTGTTCGAGCGGCTGGTGGCTGCCGGGTTGCTGTGCGAGCCGGAGCAGGCGCTGGAGACGCCAGTTTTCTTTGCCAATTTCGCTAGTTTGGATACCCACCGCCGAATGCTTGCCGACGGGCCGCGCATGGAAGCCTACGCCCGCGCCATCGCCGCCACGGTTCGGCCCGGGATGGTCGTGCTCGACGCCGGCACTGGCAGCGGCATCCTCGCTGCACAGGCGGCACTGGCCGGCGCACGCACCGTTTATGCAGTCGACAATTCCGACGCACTTGACCTCGCGGTCGAGGTCTTTGCCGCTTCCGGCGTCGCCGACCGCGTGCGACCAGTACGCGGCGATTTTCGCAACGTCGCTTTGTCGGAAAAGGTCGATGTCATCATCACCGAGACCTTCGGAGCCTTTGGCTTGGCCGAGGACGGCATGTCCGACATTGCCGAGTGCGCCACGCGCAACCTTGCACCGGGTGGGGTGGTCTTGCCGCGGGCGCTTGACCTGTGGCTGGCACCTACTTCAGACCGAGCTGCATTGGACGAGGCAGTCGGGCCGTTCGCTTCCTTCCGCGGTGTCGTTCTGTCGCCGCTGCAGCAGGCGGGTTGGGGGCGGGGCATCACCCGCGAGCTGCGTGCAGACGCCCTGATCGCCGAGCCCCAGCGAATCTTGCACGCTGCCCTTGGCCAAGACTCGCCGGCCGGGACGGCTGCCATTTTTGAAGTCGCCGACGCTGAGTTTGTCGGTTGGTGCGGCTGGTTTGACCTGGATATGGGCGATTTCGTGTTTTCCACGGGGCCGTCTGCGCCGATGACGCACTGGAAGCAGCAGTACTTGCCATCGCCGGCGCTGCGGGCACCTGGCTCTTGGACGGTGGAGGTCGGGCTCGCCGCGCCTCCAGACGACCGACGGGGGCTCGAGGTCAGCTGTGCTTGGACCGCAGGAGGGGCGTCGCGGCGGACCTGCCATCGGCTCCGGTGAGCGCGTGGTTCCTGCCGGTACGACGAGCGGCTTGTGTGTCGAGATTCAACCCGTCAAGCTGGCCGTCTATCGGTTCCGCGCGGGCGTGAGGACCGGGGATAGGGAGCCAGCCAGTCGTCAGACGGGGAGCGTGCGGCCATGAGGATCCTGATCGCGGAAGATGATGTCACCTCCCGCGCCTTGCTGAGGTTGCTGATCACCAAGCGCGGCCATGAGCCCGTGGTGACGGTGAACGGCACCGAGGCCCTTTCCGTCATGCAACAACCCGACGCGCCGTCCCTTGCCATCCTCGATTGGATGATGCCGGAGCTGGACGGCATCGACGTCTGTCGTCGCATCCGTGAGTTTGCCACGGAGCGGCCGCCCTACATCATCATGCTGACGACCAAGGGAGAAACGGCGGATGTCGTGGCCGGTCTGGTCGCGGGTGCGGACGATTACCTGACCAAGCCCTTCGACGCCAATGAGTTGTATGCCCGGGTCGACGTCGGGCGTCGCTTGCTGGACCTTCAGGCCGTGCTTGCGGGTAAGGTCGAAGAACTGCGCGATGCCCTCGCCCAGATCAAGACGCTGCGCGGCACAGTGCCGATCTGTGCGTGCTGCAAGAAGATCCGCGATGACAAGGGGTACTGGAAACAGGTCGAGGTGTACGTGCGGGATCACACGGAAGCCCAATTCAGCCACGGCATTTGCCCGGAGTGCTCGGCGAAGCTGTATCCGGAGTAGAAAGGTGCGGGGGGCACATGGACACATCACGGGAGTTTGTTCCCGTCACCGTCATGCGTACCGACAAGGGCGTTGTGCCGGGAGATATCGTCTTTCCGTGGGGGACGACCGTCGACAAGCTCGACTGGGGGATCCGCCCGACGTCCCTGAAGGCCAAGCACATCATCTTCAAGGGCCGCCGCCCCAAGCGCGGGCGCGAGGCAAGCATTCTCGCGGTCGACGTGTACGCCCAAATCGTTTTGCGGCGCAGTGTGTTGCAGAACGTGCTTGCCGGTTTTCCTGAGGAGCGGCTCGATTTCGTTCCCGTGGAGTTGTTTGAGGAAGGCGAGCTGCTGGACGACGACTTCGCCGTGCTGGACCCGAAGCTGCTGTTTCCCATCGACCGCGACGCGTCAATGGTGGAGTGGGCGGACCCGGAAAATCCTCACGGGTCGCTGTCCAAGGTCGTCCGCAAGCTGCAGTGGGGCGACGGTCGCGCGCCGGACGTGACGGCTTTTCGTCTGGGCGAGCAACCGCACATCATCCTGATGCGACGCAACCTTGCTGAGGCACTGGAGAAGGCGACCAAGCAAGCCATCGTGATCGCCACTGCGCCCTATCCCGGGCGAGAGCGACGGTTCAGCATCGACCGCGAGCCGAATATTTTGGCGCAGTATCAGGAACACGGCGTCGAGGCGCAGTTGTCCCCTTGGCAGCCCGCCGTCGACGCAGTTCGGTCCGGTCATGCGTTCTGGGAGCTGTGGGCGGGCCGAGGCGAGGCCACCACCCGAGCGCTGGCGCTGCAGAGTCCGCACTATGCGTTTTGGCTGGCCCGTCTGGTCGATCTTGCGCCAGCAGATGACACGCGGCAGGCCGCGCTGCGGCACCCGCACTATGCCTATCGCTATGCCAATCAGGTGGATAGGGCCGCGCGCGACGATTCCCGGCTTGCGGCCTCGCGCGTGCCGTTGTTAGCGTCGCTGTACTCCCGCTTCGTCGACCGCGGCGCCCACGACATGACGCGCCAAGGGGTCGCTGGCACCGACTGGGCGGCGCAATACGACAAGGACATCGCAGAAGCTCAGCGCAGTTGGGCGCTTGCGACCGGGGCCACTGACATTCCGCCTGCTCCGGCCAAGCCAACTCCACCGCCCCTTGTGGCTCCCCGGATCTGGCCGGTGCACGACCGACCGCGCTATGCCGAGTCCTGCCCGGACCCCGCCGCCGAGACAGCGCACGACGCCCTCAACGCTGAGTTGCGGTCCGACGTCGACGCCTTCATCGACCACGGCTTGGCCTATGTCGGTCTGGGTCCGGACGCGACCCCGGAAGCCGTTGTGGCGGCGATCCATGTCTTCACGGGCGAGGTGCAGGCCAAGACGCGCAAGCTGGGGTGTCAGAAACGGCGCATTGTCATGGCGTTGGGGTGCGCGTACGGTGAGCAAGTCCACCGGGCGCTGGGCTGGCAGTGGGCCGATGTGCGAACCCCGGCAGGCGGCGGCGTCGCTCTGGTGAATGCGGACCGATCGGTCGCCTTCTACGCGCTTTACCTGATCGAGCGACTGCTGGAGCCTGGACAGACGTTCAACAGCGTCGCGCTCGGGTTCAACATGGTCGCCGACGGGGCGCTGCCCCCAGGCTCGGCACCGGGGGCGTACGCGGCGCTTGCCTGACGCGTTCCGGGGCCAAGTCACCAACCGTCGCGGCTTCTACTCTGCGGGGGGCCGGGTCCAGAACGGCGGCTGCAGCCGCGCCAGCGCCGACACCGGGTCGTCGCCCAGCGCCATCACCACCGCAGGGTCGGTCGGCGGCAGCGCGGCAAGGGCATCCACCGCGACGGGGCCGCGAAGTTCCAGCGCAACCAGCGCGGTCGACAGCGTCCGCGTGTCCGGAAAGTACAGCTGCGCCAGTCTCGCGCTCTGCACGCCGCCGGCCGACGGCAGCAGGCGACGCAACCTCGCTTGGAGACGAAGGATCCGCCAGTCTGCGGCAGTTCGGTCGCTGCGGTCGGTCAGTGTGGTGTCGGCGCCGTGCTCGAGCAGCAGCTGTTCGACCTGGTCGCACCCGAAGGCAATCGCCGTCATCAGCGCCGTTCGACCGGTTTCTGCGGCTTGCCAATTCACCCGTGGCAGGCCGTTGAACAGGACTTCCAGCTCGGCCTGCTGTTGTGCCGACGTCGCCGGGTCGATGCGGTCGGGTAGGCCAAACAGCGCGTCGCCGTCGACGTACGACAGGTCGCTCAGAAACTTGTCGAGGGTCGGGTCCCAGGCCGCCGCAACCCGCATGAAGCTCGGCTGGAACAGCGCATCGAATCCGTGCAGCAACTGGAGCAGCCCCTCCGTGTCGTCGTAGCAGCTCAGCTCGCGAAAGGCCCAGGTGGCCACACTGCTGCCCACCGGAAAGCTGCCGTTGCCGCTGGCCAGGTCGGCGACCCGTTCCAACAAGACAAACTGCAGCCAGTGCCCCGGCGTCAGGGTGTTCATGCCGAACGCGCCGGGGTCGGCCATCGCCTCCGCAGACGGCGGGGTGTCCGACCACCAACCGAGGCGCTTCAGTTCTTCAGCGATGGCGGCCGCTTGGGCGACAACTGCAGGGCGCACGGCATGGTCGCGGTTCACTGCGGTGACTCCAGGGCGCAAGCGGGCAGGGGCGTTGTCGTCGTATCGAAACCGCAGGGCCGGTTCCGCCGAGGCACGGCCTCCCCGCAGTGGACCCGAGCAGATTGCCTTGTGAAGTCAAGATGGTCAACACGAGGGACGGGGGCACCGCCGGGCAGAAGTCCGGGTCGGAACTCACCAAGGTTGGGGTGGGGGAACGCGGTCGGTCTCTCGCGCACGTGTGCGCAGCCGGGGCGTCAGTTCTTGCAGGTGCAGGGGCCGTTGTTGTCGCCCGGCTTGCAGTTGCCGAGTTGGGCTGCGGCTCCGGTGCCCACGGCGCACGCCTTGGGTTCGCACAACGGATTGATCTCGCTGCTGCAGGTCTTGCAGACGCAGAACTTGCTGACGTTGTAGTCGCCGTACATGCCGGGGGGGCAACCGTCGGCGACCACATAGGGCTTGGTGCACACCCCGACGGTCAACGCCGTGTTGTCGTCGTCGCGGCAGACCAGGCCTCCCGTGCAGTCGGCGTCGGTCTGGCACTTCACGCACGGGTTGGTCGTGACGTCGGGCTTGCAGTCGCAGCCGCCCGCGGCGTCGGCCTTGCACTTGCCCAGCGTCGATTGGGCGCCCACACCGATCGGGCAGTCGTTCGGCAGGCACTGCGGGTTGAACGGGCCGCCGCAGTCCTCGCAAATACAATACTTGCTGATGTTGAAGTCTCCGTACATGCCGGCAGGGCAGCCGACCGCGACGACGTAGGGCTTGGTGCAGACCTGAGGGGTCAAAGTGTTGTTGTCGTCGTCATGGCAGATGAGTCCACCGGTGCAGTCGGCATCGGTCTGGCAGGCCTTGCAAGGATTGGCGGGTTGCTCAGGGGGCTTGCAGTCGCAGCCGCCAGCCGGGTTGGACTTGCACTTGCCAAGCGTCGAGGCCGTGCCGGTACCGATCGGACAGTCGTTGGGCATGCATTGCGGGTTGTAGACGCTGCCGCAGTCCTCACAGATACAGTACTTGCTGATGTTGTAGTCTCCGTACATGCCGGCAGGGCAGCCGACGGCGACGACGTAGGGCTTGGTGCAGACTTTGGGGGTCAGCGTGTTGTTGTCGTCGTCGATGCACACAAGGCCGCCCGTGCAGTCGGCGTCGCTTTGGCATTGCTTGCAAGGATTGGCGGGCTGCTCAGGGGGCTTGCAGTCGCAGCCGCCGGCCGCGTTGGACTTGCACTTGCCGAGCGTCGAGGCTGCGCCGGTGCCGATCGGGCAGTCGTTCGGCAGGCACTGCGGGTTGAACGGGCCGCCGCAGTCCTCGCAAATACAATACTTGCTGATGTTGAAGTCTCCGTACATGCCGGCAGGGCAGCCGACCGCGACGACGTAGGGCTTGGTGCAGACTTTGGGGGTCAACGTGTTGTTGTCGTCGTCGATGCACGCAAGACCGCCTGTGCAGTCGGCGTCGCTTTGGCACTGTTTGCAGGGGTTGGCTTCCTGTCCGATGGGCTTGCAGTCGCACTTGTCACCGATCGGCTGGCACTTGCCCAGCGTCGTCGGCGAGGTCAGGCCGATAGGGCAGTCATTCGGCAGACACTGCAGGTTGGAGGGGCCGCCGCAGTCCTGACAAATGCAGAACTTGCTGATGTTGAAGTTGCCGTACATGCCGGCAGGGCAACCGACGAGCGGGTCATACGGCTTGGTGCAGACCGTAAACGTCGCCGGGTTGTTGTCGTCGTCGTAGCAGATCAGGCCACCCTGACAGTCGGCGTCCGTTTGGCACTGCTTGCACGGGTTCTGCGTGGGCGTGACATCGACCGTATCGAGTTGAGTGTCCGGTACGTCCGTCAGCGAGATGGTGTCGTTGGTCGAGATCGTATCTGTCGGATCCTCGTCGCCAGGGCAGCCCTGCAGGAATAGAACGCTCACTGCCAAGATCGTCGCGATCGCCAGTCTCGTCATGGTGTCCTCCGCGGTTCCCGCCGGCATTCGTGCTGGCGTGGATCACAGCGTAGGCCCGCCCGGCGCCGCTCGTACGCGGGTGGGGCAGAAGCAAGCAATTGGCTGGGTTTTGCCTGGGGTCTGCGCAACCCACCCGACGCCGCCGCAACGAAAATTGTCGCGTCGGCGCACTGGGATTGTCTGTGAATCGCCGCAAAGTGCACCGGGGAGCCGAGCCGCCCGGACACGATCGCCGACGGGCGGGGGTGTGGCGTCTGGACCCCGCCCGCATGTCAGCTACTGGTACAGCACCAGCCAAGTGCGCATGTTGATACTGGCGCCGAACCCGCCTTGGGGATTGGGGTTGGCTTTGGGCACGTAGTCGGCGCCCTTGAACAAGCCCTTGTACGTCAAGGTGTTTTCCCCGCCGATGATCGCATCCTTGGTCACGTCGACGCGGTAGGGCTTGACGTCTTGCCCCGGGCACCAGCCGCCGCGGCCGAGGTTCCATGTGCCGAATTGGTTGGGCACCGCGCCGTCCTTGTCGACCGCCTCCGCGCAGCCCATGAACGCGCCCGCTACCGGGTTGTCGTGGACGTATGCCTTGCCGTTGACGGTGAAGTGATGGGTGTGGTTGCAGAATTCCGCGCAGTTGTCGAGCTCGGTGCCATAGCCGTGGCCCGTGATGAAGGCGTAGAGCTCGACCTTCTTCGTCTCCTTGGGGATGGTCACCGTCTGCGGCACGTACTTCTTGTTGTAGTCCTGATTGAAGGGCCCACCGCCGAACAGGTCGATGATCTGCACCGGCCGCAACGGGCTGCCGCGCTTCTGGAAGCGCAGCGACAGGTCTGCCGTCGGCAGGTTGGCCGCGTCGAAACGGATGCGCTGCTTGCCGCCCTTCTGCAGGTACGTCAGCGCCGGGGTAATGTCGCTGACCCAGCGGCCCTCGCGGTGGTAAGGGGTGATCCACCGGGCGATTTCCAGCGGGCAGCCGCAGGGACAAGCCTCGAATCCGCTGCCGTCCGCCTTGCAGCTGGCCTGCTTGTTCTGGACCTCACCGTCCAGACCGGTGCACTGGCAGGCTTGGGTCTCCGTCGCGGCACACGGTTGGTCGACGACCGGGACCAGCGGGCGCTCACACAACGATGCAGAGGCGATGTAGTCCCACTCGGCGCAATTCTCGTCCTTGTGGTCCTTGCACCACGCACCCAGATCGATCAGCAGCGTGTCGTACTCGGCCAGCTTGGAGGCATCGGGCAGCTGCACCTCCAGGTCGAATCCGGCACCGTCCTTGGCCGCGTGCAACGGCACCACCAGCTCGGGCGCTTGGGCAAGCTGAAGCTCGCGCTGCACCTCCCAGTTCCAGTAGCGCGGCTCGTAGGTGGCAAGCTTCAAGTCCGGCTGGCCCCCCACGGTTTGCAGCAGCCCCATCTGCCGCCACTGTTGAAAGCGGTCGACGCCCATGGCGAGCTGGCCTCCCATCACCTTGACCAAATTGAACAGCGGGCCGCCGAACAGCTGCACGGGCGCATTGGCAAAGTGAATGCGCCCGGACCACTGGCACTGCTCCCGCGCGGTCATCGTGGCGAGCACGCCTGCGACCTTCGTCTTCTGCTGATCGACCAGGGCTTGCGCGGCGTTGGTGTCTTTGGCGGGCAGGGCGAAGAACGTGTAGTGCACGTTGGTCGGCGAGGCCTTCAGAAAGGTCTTCAGGTTGGACTTCCAAAGGGCGGCGGCGGGAGCAAAGCCCTCCTGCGTCAGGAAGAACACGAATACGTTCCTGCCGTTCCACAGCTCCTCCAGCGAGAGCATTCCCTCTTCTGCGGGCACCAGCGGGTCCGCAGCGGTCGTGCGCCATGCCGAACCTACGCCGTCGGTGCGCCACGCCGGGCCGTCTTTCCACAGCCCCAAGCAGTCTGCGGCGGATTCGCAAGTCTTGGCTGCGGGGTCAGCGACGCACAGTTCTGCACACGGGTTGGCCTTGCACGCATCCAGACACGCCTGCAGCGGCACGCACTCCTGCCACTTCTGGCAGGCAACGGTACACGGTGTGTCCGCAGCGACATCGGCGTCCACCGCGTCCTCGACGGTCGCCGCATCGGTCGTCGCGTCGGCATCCAGGTCGTCGATGACCTCGTCGGTTCCTGCAACATCGACGGCACTATCTTCGGCAGGAGAAGACACTGCTGCAGTCCCTCCGCAGCCCCAAAGAAGCACGACCATCGTCACCGTTCCGTATCCGGACATCCATCGCCGCATGACCACCCTCCCGAAGTCCCAACGCCATACCGATGCAGGCATGTACGCTGCGAGGCCAGCACCGTCAATGCGTGGGGTTCTTCAGGGAAGTCACGCGCTTGTCGTCATGGACCCGGGCCGGGCCGAGAGCGCAGCGCCGATGTCGAGAGCCGGCGCCGTGGGGTGGTTGTGAGGACTTGTGTGGGGGGGGAATCGGAAGCCAAGGCGCGGTGCTGACCGCCTTAGCAAGCCCGGCTGCGCAGTTCACCATGTTGGTGACCCGGCGAACCGGACGGGTGCGCTGCGGGCCACGGTCCGTCGAGTCGTTCACAGCCATGACGAATTGGAATTTTGCAAAGATCCTGACCGTTTGTGCGATGGGTGTCGCTCTTGCCGCTCCGGCAGTCGTCACTGCACAGCCCGCAGGCGAGCCCGCCAAGGCGGCGGACGAGGCCAAGCCGGCCAAGGCAGAAAAGGTCAAGGTCAAGAAGGAGAAAGTGAAGAAGGAGAAGGTTGAGAAGGTGAAGGCTGAAAAGCCGGCCAAGGCCGCTGGCAAGACCAAGGGCAAGAAGGTCAAGGCCACGCCGAAGGCAGATGAACCGGCCAAGTAGGGTCTTTGGTGCGAGCCCTCGGCGTGCGGTGTGACACCGGCACGGCACGCCGAGGGCTGCGCGCTCCTATTCTGGCCTTCCCGCATCCAACGGAGCGGAGGTCTGGATGCGAGATAAGCAAGCTCAAGCGCCGGAACGAACCGCAGTGCGCGTCGCCCTTTGGCGCGCGTTGCATGTCATGCTCGACGCGCCGCCGCATGTGTTTCACGACGAAATCGGTCTGCAGCTGGCGGCCCCGGACGAAGGGTGGCGTCGCCGTCCTGACATGGGCGCGCAGTCCACGCGCCGGGCCCGTGCGTCCATCGTGGCGCGGGCCCGGTTCATCGAGGACTTGGTGGCCGAGCACGCGGGGCAGGGCGTCCTTCAATACGTCATTCTAGGTGCGGGGTTGGACACATTCGCCCAGCGTCGGCCGGACCTGGGGTCAGGGCTGCGGGTCTTCGAGGTCGACGCGCCGGGTCCTCAGGCGTGGAAGCAGCGCCGGTTGGAGGAGTTGGGGTTGGCCGTGCCCCCGTGGCTGCGGTTCGTGCCGGTCGACTTCGAGCTGGGCGTGGCCTGGCCGAACCTGCTGGTCGCCGCGGGATTCGACCCCAGCCGACCGGCCGTGGTGGCCTCGACCGGCGTCGCGATGTACCTGACCCGGGAGGCGAATGTGGCCCTGTTGCGGCAGATGGCAGGGCTTGCTGCGGGCTCCACGCTGGTGCTGTCGTTCATGTTGCCGCTCGAGCTCGTCGACGACGACGAGCGTGCCCAGCGGCAGTCCACAGAGCGGTTTGCGGCGATGGCTGGGACGCCGTTCTTGAGTCTGCTCAGCCCCACCGATCTGCTTTCCATGGCCCGCGACGCCGGTTTGCGCGACGCTACGCACCTGTCGTCCTCTCGCCTGACTGAGCTTTACTTTGCCGAACGGACCGACGGGTTGCGGCCTTCCAGCTCTGAGGAATTGCTCG
>JBMOIG010000071.1:0-24291 GCA_049317445.1 Myxococcota bacterium
CGGGCCTTCTGGTACGGACCGCCGGCAAAACCAGGGCATTCTTCTCACGGATCACCGGTGAATACCTGACCCTCATCCAGACCGACGGGATAGATCCATCCGCCCCGCCGCGCGTCCGTGGAAGGGTCGACCTGCCCCACGAGGTCTCCCCCACACACGCCGGAGCACACCATGAAACCCCACCCCTACGTCGCCGCGCTGCTGGCCACGGCCGCCCTTGCCGTCGGCTGCGGTTCCCCCGCCTCGAACGTCCGTTCGGACCAAGCCACCCTGGGCCGCGTGGTCGTGTATCGCAACGGCATCGCCTACTACGAGCGGCGCGCGCAGGTCGACGGCGACCGCCTGACGCTACGGGTGCCGGCCGACAAGGTCGACGACTTCTTGAAGTCCTTGACCGTGGCCGATGCCAAGACCGGAGAAGCCTTGCCCATTTCGTTTCCGAGTCCCGGCACCGCGAACTCCGGCCAGGTCGAGATGACCATCCAATTGCCGAACCGGCAGCACCGCGACGTGTTGCTGACGTACGTGACCGATTCTCCCGCATGGAAGCCGAGTTACCGCGTAGTGGTGGGCGACACTGGCAAGGTCGCGCTGCAAGGGTGGGCCATCGTCGACAACACCTCGGGCGAAGATTGGAAGGCCGTGCGCGTGGGCGTGGGGTCGAGCTCTGCCCTGTCGTTCCGCTTCGACCTGCATAGCATCCGACTGGTGCATCGCGAAACCCTTCGCAGTCAGGACACGTTTGCCAAGGCGCCCCCGCGTGGCGGCAGCCTGGTCCCCAACGCCGACGGACCGCGCGAAGAAGTGCTGGGCGTTCTGGCCGACCTGGACATCCCGCGACCCGCGGGGCACCCGGACGTGGCCGATGAAGAGATGCTGGCCGCGGCGCAAATGGAGTCGCGCGAGGTTCGTGGTCAGGCCGCCGCGGCGCGGACGCCGCGCTACCGCAAGGCGACGGCCGACGACAAGGCCAAGAGCCCGGACGCCCACGTGGCGGCGCTGGCCAAGGCGGTGCAGTCGCGCGGCGGCCCGGTGATGATCGAGGGCTATGCCGAAGCGCAAGAGACCAACGCCAACGAAAAGGCCCTGGACCGTGCCAACATGCTGCGCAATCAGCTGATCGAACAGGGCGTGGCACCGGCGCAGCTGCACGTGGTGGCCAAGGGGGTGGTGGCGGGTCAGCGCGCGGGCGTGCGGCTGGTCGAGGTCGCGCAGAAGGACGAGGGCGGCGACGGCAAGACCGGCCCGGACGAAGCGGCGGCACCGGTCGGAGAGGGCCACTTCGAGTCCGCAGGCGCCATGACCGTGGGCGCCGGCACCAGCGCGATGGTGTCGATCCTCCAAGGCGACGCCACGGGCGACATCGTGTACCTGTACGACGCCGAGGGCGAACGGGGCGACGAGCGCTATGCCTTTCGCGCCATCCGCTTTCGCAATCCCACGACGTCGATGCTCGAGAGCGGCCCGATGACCGTCTACGGCAACGGCCGCTTCATCGGCGAGGGGCTGACGGACCCGATCCCCGCGGGCGCCGTGGCCGTGATTCCGTTCGCGCTGGACCGGCAGGTGGTAGTCGACCGCGACGCCTCGACCGGCGACCGGATGTCCAGGCTGGTCAAGCTGCAACGGGGCGTGCTGACGGCCGAGGTCCAGCACTTTCGCACCACCAAGCTGCGCCTGACCAACCGCCTGCCGGGTGCCGTGACCGTGCACGTGCGGCATACCCTGCGGCGCGGCTGGGAGTTCGTGCGGTCGCCGCAGGTCGTCGAGCAGTTCGGCGAGGCGCGGCTGTTCGCGGTCGAGGTCGCCGGCCACAGCACGCAGGTGCTGGAGATCGAAGAGGCCACACCGCTGACGCGCACCGTCGATCTGCGCTCGCCCGTCGGCATCGATCTCGTGCAAGCCTGGGTGCAGACAGCGAAAGAGGATGGGCAGGTGACTGCGGCGATGCAGAAGGTATTGCAGTACTACCACGAGATGGTGCGCCAGGCCGACGCCATCGAGCACCTGCGCGGCCGCGGCGACGAGTTTCGCATCCGCATGGACGAGCTGCAGGCGCAGCTGATGGGCCTGCGCAACCTGAAGTCGGCCGGCTCGCTGCTGGCGCACCTGCAAGAGAAGCTGAAGGAGATGTCGCAGAAGGTGCAGGAAAACACGTTGGCGATCGTGGCGGCCGAAGAGCGGCAGATGCTCGCGCGCGTCGAGTTTCACGACCAGTTGGCAGAGCTGACACTGGACCAGAAGGCCGCCAGCGCCGATCAGACCGAGAAGCGACCGTCGGCCCTGGCGTCGGGGCGCTGAAGGCCGGCGGGTCGGGGGTCGGTGTCCCCCAGTGCTCAGCGCACGCAGCGGAAGCCGGCGTTGGGCGACGTCGCCTCTACGCTCAAGTTGCCCACAACGGCAATCGCCAGGTCGCCGGCCATGTTGTCGTAGCTGCCGCCGCGGCAGATGAGGTAGCCCGCGCCGAGGGTCGAGGCCGAGGACGTGAACTCCCACACGTTGCCGGCCATGTCGTACAGGCCGTAACCGTTGCTGACGCCGATCTCGCCTGCGGCCCAGGTGCCGCCGGTGCCGCAGCCGTTGCCGCCCGCGGCGACGTCGGCGCTCTTGAAGACGGCCGCGCTCTGGCCCGCCGAGCACCCGGGCGCCGTGTCGCCCCACGGGAACTTGGCACCGACGAGACCCCCGCGCGCCGCCCACTCCCACTCGTCCGACGTCGGCAGGCGGCCGCCCACCGAGTCACAGTAGGCTTCGGCTTGGGAAATCGTCACACAGCTCACGGGGTTGCCACTCTTCGCGGGGTCGCCCCAGGTGCAGTCGGGGTGGCTGGTCTCGGGGGCAGAGCACGCACCGGCCTGGACGCACGCGAGGAAGCTCGCGTTGGTCACCTCGACCACCTGCATCTGGAAGCCGTCGATGTCCCCCGCACCGTTGGCGGCCGAGCGCGCCGGGATCTGCGCCCAGTCCGGGGCCACGCATTGACCGGCCTCGAAGACCTCACCCGTCGGGCAGGACTTGCGGCAGGATCCCACGCTGCACTCGAAACCAAACCCGCAGGCGCTGCCGTCGGCCAAGGGGGCGTGCACGCAGTCGCCGTCGCTGCAGGTGTCGTCGGTGCAGGCGTTGCCGTCGCTGCACGAGCTCAGCGGCTGCCAGCCCATGCCGTCGGCACGGCAGACCGCGCGCTTGCCATCCTCGGTGCAGGACTTGCTGCCGGGCGCGCAGACTTGGGGCACGCACGCGCCCTTCTGACAGGCGGCCGAACCGCCACAGGTCTGCATCAGCTTCCACGCCGTACCCGACGGCGCACACTGCCAGACCTGATTGTTCTGACACGCGGTTTCGTCCGCAACGCATACCGGCTTGCCGTGCGTCTTGTACTGGCCGGCCTTGTCGACCAGCCAGCCGGCGGGGGGGGCCAGGTCTTCGGTTTCTGCGTACTTGGGCAGTGCGTCGTCGACAGGTGGCGGCGTGGACGCTTGGTCCTGCGTGTCTTCGGCGGTGTCGGCCATCGGGGCCGAAGCGTCGACCGTCGCGTCCGCGCTGTCCTGTGCCGCGACGCAGCCGGTCGCAAGCGCAAGCGCGGCCGGGACCACCCCGAACAGCAGACTGCAGGTGAGGCGGGAAGTGCGGAGGAACCGGGGGGCGAGGGTGAGGGTCGTGCGCATGGTCTGCCTCCTGCTGCGATGGGTTCCTGCCGGGCACCTCGGGGCTCTGTGGGATGACCCGTGAGGCATGAAGGGGACGGACGACCCCTGCCGTTTCTGACACACCGAACGCGATGGCCCTCAACAGACCGACACAACTGCGGTTTTTCTCGCTCGTCACCCCGCGTCAGAAATTCGCCGCGGCATCCGCCCCCTAGCCGAATGGACCGGCCCCGGTCCCCTTGGGCGAAGACGGAGTGAGATGGCTCGCCTGCACTGCAAGCCACGGGTTGCGTTGACCCATCCGGGGCGCCGGGCTAGGTTGGCGTCCATCGATCGCCGCTGGCGGCGCCGCGACCACACCGAGGCTGATGTGTCCGAAGAGGCCAAGAACGCCGTGCACGCCTTCCGCCGCGACGACCGGGTCGGCGTGGCGCGCACGCACCGCCTGTTCGCCCACGCCTGGCGCGGCCCGTTGGTTGACCACCTGGACGCGCGCGAAAGTTTGGACGTGCAGCTTGCGGTGGACACGCTGCTGCCGTGCGCCCGCGAAGCCCGGCAGGCGCTGGCCCCCGTGTTCGCAACGCTGGCGCGCAACCAGCGCCGGTTTTCGCAGACGGGAACTTGGGATCTGGCGAGTGCCTCCGGTGTTGCGACCGTGCTGCTGACCGAGCTGCGTGAAGCCCTGTACGCCGAGGCCACGCGCGCCCTGTGGCTGGAGGCCGACCCGGCGACAGCACTACAGCGGGTGACCCGGACGCAGCTGGAGACGCTGGCGCAGACCACGCTGGAGGCGCTGGCGACCGCCATCGTCGGTCACGCTGAAGCGATCGACCGCGACCTTTGCATGGGCCTGTTGGTGGCCCGCGACGCCGCGATGACGAGTCTGTGGGGTGAGGTGCCGCGGACCTCGACCCGCCGCGACCGCGCGTTTGCCGCCGTGTACGCCGCACTGGTCCGCAGCTGCGCGGTCGCCAAGGTTGCGCCAAAGGAAGCCGAAGACCTGTGCAGCCAGCTGATGTTGCGCCTGCTCGACGGCCTTGCGCTGCAGTTCGATGGTGTGCCCGACCTGCGCAGCGCTGGCGTGCGGGCGTGGCTGAACCGGCTGACCTCGCACCGCAATCTGGACGAGGTCGACCGACGCCAGCGCTCCGGCGCCGACAGCCGACGCGCACTGCGGCTGGACAGCGAGGTGTGGAGCACGGGCATCGACCCGGAAGAAGGCATCGACGCGGCGTTTCTCTGCTCTGTGGTGGGCTTGCACCGCTTGCCCGACCGCGACGAGCCGCCACCGCCCAAGGCGACCGAAGAGCAGGTGCGCGACCGCATTTGGCTCGACCGCGCCGCCCATGACCTGACGGCGGCCCAGCTGCTGGTCAAGTGGCGACCGTTTCTGGCTGAAGCGACGCCCGTGCCGACGATCCGTGCCACTGCGGTGGCAGCGACGGAGCTCGCGGCGTGGAACAAGGTGCGGCGGCTGCCGCGGGCCGTGTCGGCAGCGCTGGAGCGGCTGGTTTCGGCGGGGCCGCGGTCGACCAAGGCCGCGGCGGGCTGGGCGGCGCTGGCGACGGCGCTGGTGCAGCATGGCACTGCAGGGGTTCCCGACGGTCCAGAGCAGCAGGCGTTGGCGCGTGCGTGCGAGGAACTGGACCAGCGGCTGTCCGGGGATCCCCTTGCAGAGCAGGGCTTTGGACCCGCCTGTCGCGCATGGTTCGACGCGTGGATGGCCTGGCTGCGGTTCTACGACGCGTTCCAGGCCATGCTGACCCGCCACCGCGCCGTGCTGGCCACCCGGGTGCGCCACCGGCACGGCGTGGCGATTGGTGCGACCGTCGACCGGCTGAAGCAGGGCAGCGCCTTCGAGCGCCTGGCGGCCCGCTACGCGTCGCTGGCGACCGCGCTGGGCGGACGCGCAGAGGCCGGGCGAGGCACCGAGGGCGACGTGAGGGTCACCCGGCGGGAGGTCGACGAGGCGATTCTGTGCGGCAACATCAAGCGGTTGAGGACGTTCGACACAGGCTCGCTGCAGCGCTGGCTCGACGCAGTCGCGCTGCCGTATCACCTGGAGCGCTGGGCGACACGCCGCCAAACCTCGGCAGATGCGGCGCTGGCCAACGCGGTCGCCGCGGGTGTGTCGCGGCTGTTAGAGGAAGACGGTGCTGAGCCACGACCGTTGGCCGGAGCGGTTGGCGGCAGTGAGGGCGCGCGGACAGCCAGACTGCATCGGCGTGCGGAAGACGCCGTGGCGACAACGCTTTCCCTGCTGCCTGGGGCGGTGACGGACCCGCATACCGTAGCTGCGCGCATCATCGAAGGGCAGCCGCACTTGTGTCAGCTGTTGGCCGCCGCGGTCGTGAACTGGTCGCTGGCCCCCGAGTTCGGGTTTCAGCGGACCAGCGAGCCCAGCCACAGCCGAGTCCCGACGCTTGGACACGCCCAGCTGCCCGCTGAGGTGACGGCCACCCTGCTTGGACATGCGGTCAATGGGCTGGCCCAGACCGAGTCCTTGGCCGCGTCGACGCGAGAGACCTGCCTGCGCGCCGCCAAGGCGCACGCCTTGGGCGAGCTGCACGCCGCGCTGACCCGCGGACCGCTCGCCCACCTGCAAGAAGAACTGCCCAGCGAGGTGCGAAGATGGAGCGACTGACCCGAGCCCGCAGCGGCCGCTGCTCTCGCACCGCCGTCGAGCTGCTGGCCGCCCATGCGGAAAGCGACGCGATGCTCGCCACTTGTGGTCTTGCGCTCGGGACAACCCGCGGCGGCGAGACGTGGCCGGCCGACCTGCTGGAGTACGCCCGCCACGTCTCTGCGTGCTCGCGCTGCCGCAGTCGATTCGAGGCGTTGCGTCTGGCCGGGTTGGCCGTGCCCGCGACGGAAACGCCCGCCCACGACGTGCGCCGCCACCCGGCCCGCATCGAGCTGGAGAGCCACGTCCAGGGTCGCGTCGACCCGCGACGGCAGCGCGCGCTGGAGGCCCACCTGGCCACCTGCCCCGCCTGCGACGGCGAAGCGCGCTACCTGCGAGGCTTGAGGGGAGCGGTGGACCGCGCCCGCGAGGCCGTCGACGCCATCGGCGACGCCCCCCCCGCACCGAGGGGAGCCGACGCCGACTGGGCCCGCGCCGGTCGAGGTCGATTCAAGATCGTGCGGCGCATCGAAGCCCACGAGCCAGCGGTGCAGCCCGCCCGCGCGCCTGCCCAGCGCATCACCGCCCGGGGGCTGCAAGTGCGGATGCAGCCTACAGTTCGCGTAACGGCAGCACTGGTGGCCCGCCCCAAGGACGCCAAGCGACGTCTGGCGAAGACCGGCCGGTGGAAGCGCGAGCTGACCGCCCAGGAAGACCCTTCGCGCCTGCTGACCTGCGGCATCCACCGCGACGACCTGTTCGAGGTCAGGCTGGTCGAGGCGTGGGAGGCCGAGTTTTCGTCGCGTTTGAGCGCACCTACGACCGCGGACTTCGAGCACTTGGGCCCCAGCTCGGTCATCGTGTCCGTGGTGGCGCGCGAGTCGGACCATCAGAACGCCATGGACCTTCGCGACAAAGTGACGATCGTGACGGGTCGGGACGCGCCCGCGCGCTTCGTGGATGAGGCGCAGGTGCAGAGCTTCGTGCTGCCCGTCGACACCGATGGCCGCGTCGAGCTGGCGGTGTCCACGCCCAGCGGCCCCACCCGTCTGGTGCTGGAATTCGTCCGCCCCCCCGCGGCGGGGTGACCGCGCATGTCGGCTTGCCCCCTCGACAATCCCGCCTCGCCGGTGCCCGCTGCAGTCGAAGTGCGGCCGCTCGACGCGTTCTCGGACCGCGAGCGCGACCTGATGCAGCTGGCGGGGTTGAGCGGCCTTGCGACGGTTGAGGCGTGGCGGGTTCTGGGGACCAGCCGCCAGCTTGCGTCGTCGACCCACGGGGTGTTCCGCTACTTCGGCAAGTTCCCGCCCCCGCTGGCGCGCCACCTGATCCAGACGTTGACCGCGCCGGGGGACCGCGTGCTCGACCCGATGGCGGGCTCGGGCACCACCGCCGTCGAAGCGCTGGCTTTGCGGCGGCACGCGGAAGTGCGCGACATCTCTCCGCTCTCGGCACTGCTGTGCCGGGTCAAGACACGGCATGTCCCGCGCCCGGCGGCCGACGAGGCGCTTGCCCGCGTCGTGCAGCGCCGCAACCAGCCGCTGTCGGGACCGCCGCCCGCGCCCATCGGCCTGCGCAACCCCGAGCACTGGTTCCTGCCGGAGACCACCGCCAGCCTCGCGTCACTGCGCGCGGCCATCGAACCGGAGACGGAAGTGGGCGTGCGCGAGCTGCTGCTGACGGCATTTGCCTCGACCGTGCGCCGGGTTTCGAGGGCGACGACGCAACAGGGACGGCTGTTTCTGGATGTGGACAAGGCCAAGGCCGACGCATGGCCCACCTTCCTGCAACGCTTCGAGAAGTACGCCGCCGCGGTCGCCTCGCTGCCGCCTGAACCGAGCGTGACGCTTGAGGTCCGTGAGCAGGACGCCAAGCGGCCATCGCCCGCGTCCGGCACCTTCCATCTGGCGATTGTCCACCCGCCGTACTTCAACAACTACCGGTATTCGGCCATCAATTCGCTGGAGCTGGCGTGGCTTGGCTTTCCCCCCAAGGACGTGCGGACCGACGAGATCCGCGAAGCCTTCAAGGTCGGCAAGCCTGAGAAGGTCGCGGATTACGTGCAGGATCTTGCCGCCGTAGTCGCCGCGGTCGCCGGCCAGCTTGCCCCGCAGGCCACGCTTGCGCTGATGATGGGCGACACGGTCATCCGCAACCGCTATCTGGACGTCACGCGCCAGCTGCTGACGGCCATCGCCGACACCGACGCCGGGCTGCGGCTGGACCGGATCGTGCTGCGCGTACCCCAGTTTACCGAAGCGTCGTGGGTCGCCAGCCAGCGCCGCAAGGGCGACAAGGTCGGCGTGACGCTTCACGATTTCGTGCTGCTGTTCTCAAAAGTCGGGGGCGCGGCATGAGGCCGGATGCCTTCTCCCTCCTCTGCATGACCGCCCAGACGCACCCGGCCGGCTATGCCTTTCACAAGTACTGGTCCCGCAAGCCCCACAATGTCGTGCGGGCGGTGCTGCAGGCGTGCGGCGTGCTTCCGGGCGACGTAGTGCTGGACCCGTTTTGCGGCAGCGGCGTGCCGTTGAGCGAGGCGGCCGCGCTGGGGGCCACCTGCGTCGGGCTCGACGTCAATCCGGTCGCGGTGCTGCTGACCGGCGCGACACTACAACCGCCTGACCCGACACGCTTTCTGGAGTTCTTCGGCGCACTGCTGAACGAGACCGAGCGCGAATTTGCCCCCTGCTATGCCGTGGACGGCCAGCCCCTGCACCACGCCGTGCACGCCACCGTCGTCGTTTGTGCAGCGTGCCAACGGCGGGTGGCGGCAAACGAATCTGCCAAGCGCGGGCGGACCTACACCTGCCCCCACTGCGCTGGACGGCTGGCCTTCAACCTCGAAAATCTGGTCGCGACCCGCGTGGTGCGCGTGGTGCTGGCCGATGGCACCCAACGCCTGCTGGACCCTGCACACGAGGTCGCGGCAGCCAACCGCAACCAGCACGGCGGTGCGTGCGACCAGCCCTTCGAGCCCAACGCGCGCATCCTGGCCTTTCGCGGCATGCACACCCAAGAACTGTTCACGCAGCGCAATTTCGCCCTGCTGACCCACGTGGCCGGCCGCATCGCCGACCTGCCCGCCGACGTCCAGCCTGCCGCGCGCCTGACGCTGACGGCGGCTGTGGCCCAGTGCTCGCGCCTGATTGCGTGGCGCAACGACCTGACGACCGGTGGTCCGGCGTGGACGGTCCCGGGCTTCTGGGTGCCGCCGCTGCACCTGGAGATGCACCCGATCGCCCACCTGCGTGCGAGAATGCACAGGACGCACAAGGGGTTTCGGCACCTGACCGGCATGGCGGGCCGGGGGCCGCACCACAGCGTCCACGCAGGCGACGCCGCCACCACCCTGACGACGCTGCCGGAACGCGGTCAGGTGGCCGTCGCGTTTGTGGACCCACCCTACGGCGACTCGGTGCCGTTTCTGGAATTCTCCAGTCTGTGGAACAGCTTCCTTGGCCGCGTCCCGGATCCGGGCTTGGACCTGGCCGTCAGCAACCGCACGCGAGGCGACGGCGACTGGCCCTCGTACGCGGCCGGCATGGCGGCGGTGGCGCAAGGGCTGAAGGCGGTGCTGCGGCCCGACGGCAAGGCGCTGGTCACCTTCAACAACAAGGACTTGCGCGCATGGCAGGCACTGCTGGCGGCGCTACAACAGGCCGGCTTCCGCTGCCAAGGGGCGTTCTACCAGCACCCGGCGGTCGTGTCGGCCAAGGCGCAGCTGGCCCCGGACGGCAGCTATGTCGGCGATGTGTATAGCGTCTTTGCGCAGTCCGCCGAGCCGCCGACCGACGACCTTGCCGCCGTGCACGCCGCGGTTCAGCAGGCGCTTCAGGCGTCGGCATCGCGGCCTTCGGACCAGGCCTTGGCGCGCGTCGCGATGCTGGCGGCGCTGCGCGGCAACCTCGATGCGATGCTGTTGAGTTCGGTTCGCCTGCTGCGGGGTCCCGCTTAGGCCGCCGAAGACGGCTGGTTCCCGCGCCCTGCCTTGGGCAAAACGCGAACCGGCCCGGTGCACGCCACTTGCGCACACCGGGCCGGCTGAAGTCCGAAGTGGACTCATCGACGCGTGAACACTAGTCCTTGTCGCACGAGTGGCGGTCGGAGTCGTTGTCACGCTCCTTCTCGTAGCTCTTGTCCTCCGCCTTCTCCGACTTGCACTGGTTGGGCTTCTTGGTCTTCTTGCCGCAGTCCGATTTTTCCGCGGCTTGTTCCAACTTTTCCTCAGCCTTGTGGCTGATCAGCTTCTTCTTCACCAACGTATTCAAGCTCTTCTCGACGCACTCGACATACTGACCGTGGTTCTTCCAGGCCAGGGTCGAGCCGCGCGGACCGGCGCACGGGCACAGCTGCGCAACCGTGCAACCGCTGGCCGGGTCGACGATGGCACCCACGGTGCTCCACGGGCACAGGTCGACCGCGTCGGCCACGCCGTCTGCGTCGTCGTCGGCATCGCACGCGTCACCCAAGCCGTCGCCATCGAAGTCGGCCTGGGTGGGGTTGGCGATCTTCGCGCAGTTGTCTGCCTCGTCGGCGATGCCGTCGTTGTCGTCGTCGGCGTCACAGAGGTCGCCACTGCCGTCGACGTCGTTGTCGGCCTGGCCGGGGTTGCTGATGGCAATGCAGTTGTCCGCCGCGTTCAGGACGCCGTCTCCGTCGATGTCGGGGTCGCAGGCGTCGCCCAGCAGGTCGCCGTCCAGATCGGACTGGCTGGCGTTGTTGACGATCAAGCAGTTGTCGATGCCGTTGGCCACGCCGTCGCCGTCGATGTCGCCGTCGCAAGCGTCGCCGGCACCGTCGCCATCGGTGTCGGTCTGGTCGGGATTGGCCACGGCGGCGCAGTTGTCCAAGACGTTCAGGATGCTGTCGCCGTCCAGGTCGAAGTCGCAGGCGTCACCCCAGAGGTCGCCGTCGGTGTTCTCCTGACTCGGGTTGGGCGCAAACGTGCAGTTGTCGGCGGCATCGGCGATGGTGTCGTTGTCGTCGTCGTCGTCGCAGGCGTCGCCCTGGGCATCCAGGTCGTTGTTCTCTTGCCCTGCGTTAGCGATGAGGGCGCAGTTGTCGGCGCTGTCGGCAACCCCATCGTTGTCGTCGTCGGTGTCACATGCGTCGCCCAAGCCGTCGTGGTCGTTGTCGGCCTGGTCGGTGTTGGCCAGCAGCAGGCAGTTGTCCGCGGTGTCCAGCACGCCGTCGCCGTCCGCATCTTGGTCGCAGGCGTCGCCCAGGTGGTCGCCGTCCAGGTCGGCTTGACCAACGTTGGACACGAACTGGCAATTGTCCTGCGCGTTGGCGATGCCGTCGTTGTCGTTGTCCAGGTCGCACGCGTCGCCCAGGCCGTCGGCGTCGATGTCGGCCTGGTCGGGGTTGGTGGCGGCCGGGCAGTTGTCGCTCGCATTCAAGATGCCGTCGCCATCGCCGTCGCCGTCGCAGGCGTCGCCCTCGCCGTCGCTGTCCTGGTCCGCCTGGTCGGCGTTGGCCGTCGCCGGGCAGTTGTCGGTCGCGTCCGCGATGCCGTCGTTGTCGTCGTCGTCGTCACAGGCGTTGCCGGCGCCGTCGCCGTCGGTGTCGGTCTGGTCGGCGCTGGCGAGCAGCGGGCAGGTGTCGTTGGCGTTCAGCGCACCGTCGTTGTCGATGTCGGGGTCGCAGGCGTCGCCGATGCCGTCGCCGTCGGTGTCGAGCTGGTCGGGGTTGTCGACGGCGGGGCAGTTGTCGGCCGAAAGCGTCAACGCAAAGGTCGACAGGCTCGACGTCACGCCGCATACGATGTGCTGGGTGGTGTCGGGGTTGGCGCGGCCGTCGAAGGTGCCGTTGATGACCTGCCACGCGCACGCGTTGGCGGCGTCGCAGACGTATTGTTGCAGCTTGATCCCGGACTCCTGGGCACTCGAGATGCCCAGCGCAGTCGGGTCATAGGCAACGCAAACTTCGACCTGACCGGGGAACTGGGCGCTGGAGTTGACGTTGATGTACTCCTTGCCATCCACGGCCGACAGCAGCGTCGTGCCAGACGGTGCCGCGGGACCGACGTCGGTGACCGAAACCGTGGTGCTGCCGCCGGTGGTGACCGACGAGAAGTCGAGGGTCAGCGAGCTGTCCGAGCCGTCGCCGTTCTTGGGGACGACGACCACGTTGGTGCCGACGGGCGTGTCGGTGGCCTCGCCCAGGGTGATGGTCGACTCGGCGAACTTGGTCTGCGAGCCGTTGACGGTCGCGTACGCCTGGAACGTATAGGTGCCGGGCACGCCGATCAGGCGAACGGCCGGGCTGGCGGCGTCTTGCACGTACGCATAGGCCTGCACCGAGACCTGCTGGCCGGTGGTCGGGTTGTACATGCTCGCATAGACAGTCGGGTTCGAGATGCCGACCGTGGGGGCGCCGGGCTGCTCGATCACGTCGAACACGATGACGCCGGACGACGTGGCCAGGGTGGTCGCGCCGACGGCGGTGGTGCTGCCGGCCGTCACCTCCGGCGAGACATGGTTGTTGTAGCTGTACAGGTAGTTGTAGGTCTGCAGGCCGGTCGAGGCGGGCATGAAGCCGATGCCGATGCTCTGCATGTTCCAATTGCCGGGCGTCATGACCGCGGAGTAGGCGCCCGTCGTCGTGTTCACCGGGGCGTTGGCATAGCCGCCGGCGGCCGGACCGTAGTCGGGCAGCGTGTAGTCATACTGCCCGCCAAACGAGACGTTGCCCCACTGCACCTGGCCGGCGTACGGGCCGGTGACGTCGATGCTGCCCTGGATCACGCCGGCGTCGTACAGGAAGTCGCGCTGCACCATGCCCGACGTGGGCGTGACGGCGACGTACGACGGGCTCTGGTTCGGCAGCTGCAGGTACGCGCTGTTGGGAAAGTAGGTGTAGGCCTGGACATAGTAGTTGCCGAAGGCAAGCCCGGTGAACTGGTAGGGCTGGTTGTTGCCCTGGAACCAGGAAGAGAAGCTGCCCAGGTAGCTCCACTCGGGCGTGTAGCCATAGGCGTAGACGTAGCCGGAGGTCGCCTGCAGGCCGTCGGGACCGTTGTTCACACCGACCGTGCCGAAGACGCCCGACTGACAGTTGCCCGCACCGACCGTCAGCGCGTAGGTCTGGGTGCTGGTGTCGCCCTCAGCCACGGTGATCGTCCGGCTGTCGAGCGCGATCTGGGTCGTGCACAGCACGCCGCCGTGGCCGTCGGACACAGCGACCTTGGCCGTACCGCGCAGGCTGGTGGCGAGACCGGCGACGGCCGGCAGGATCGCGTCGGAACCGTCGTACCGTTCGGCCGTCAGCGACGACGAGCTGGAGGTATCTTGTGAGCTCGCGTCCCAGCGCGAGCCGGCCAGCGTACCGCCCGTGACGTCGACGTGCGCCGCGATGGTGCCGCCCGCGCGCCTGAGGTCCACGGCCACCGAGCCGCCGTCGGGAACCGCGATCCCTGCGTTCCATCGGCTCAAGTAGAAGTACAGGTACCCGTTGGTCACGTACTTGTACGTCTGCGTGTACACGTTGCTGTAGGTCTGCGCGCCCTCGATCGTCATCGTGAACGTGTCGCCGGTAAAGCTGACGTTCGACGAAAAGCCGCCGGAGCTGCCGGAGACGCTGGCAGACCCCTGATCGAACGACCAGTTGGTCAATCCGGTGGTGCCTTGGATGCTGCCCGGATGCAGGACGACATCGGCCTGGGCCAAAGAAGCGGCGAGCAGCATCGCGGCGGTCGACAGGACCCCCACGACGCGCTGTCTGGTGCTGGTGATCTTCATCTCGAGAACCTCTTGGGGCGGATTGTCACGGCATCCGCAGCGGGCGTGGCGCCGTCGCAGCCCAGCCGACCGACGTGGGCAGCGGGATGGCGACGACTTCTTGGAAAGACGACTCCTGGGACGCCGCGCCGATGGCGACGTCGACGGTGCGACCGGCAAGGCGGGCAAAGCACGCCCAGGCGGGACTCTGGCGAGGGGAGGGCTGGTTCGGCGCGGCGTCCACCGGATCCACCGCGACAATCTGAAATCGTTCATGGCCGGCGTCGCCGGGCTGAGCGCGCTCGAAGTGCAGCACGAGCCGCTGCGGCGTCCGCGGCCCCGGACCCGCCGGCAGGCACCGGTCGAGCCCTACCAACATGCCCGCCTGAAACTGCGCCATCGCCGTCCTTCGGCGTTGGTCGCGGTCCTGCAGCGCCGCAAGCTTTGTCGCTGTGAGGGGCGCCGCGGAACCCTGTGCACGCAGACCGTCGCGTCCCGCACGCCGACTCTGCGCCGGGTTGCGCGAGTCCCGGTCCGGGTTGACCGCTGCCGACGGAGCGCGACCGGGCAAGGCGGCGTCCGGACCGCTCGCCAGCCACCAGCCGCAGGCCAGCGCGAGAGCGAGAATTCCCGCAGCAGCAATCGCGAATCGTCGCAAGGCATCCTCCCGTACCACCCTGCCCGGTGGCTTGTGCGTGACGCATCGAGCGTCCTGAACCCGGACCCGTTCCAGACCGGGACCAAATAGGACCAACTTGGTCCGGTTTATAGGGGCCGTTTTGGGGCGCTGTCAACAACAATTCTTTGCCCGATCTACCGAACAATTTCGGCAAACCATTGCCGCCAAAAACGAATGATCGACAGGCGTTGGCGCGGCGTTCGGCGGCGCACCAGTGCAGCAACGGACCAACACCGTCCTAATTCGGGCGGGCAAAATCGGGGAAAACTTCGTCCGGAGCGATCAGGGTGTCGCCCAAGCATCGGCACTTCGCCGGGCGGAGAGGTGCTGCCGACGTCAGCCCGTGCTGGCAGCCAACCGAGGCTGCCGCAGGGCCGAAGTTCGGGCCGCTGCGAGATGCGCCGGGGAATGCCACCGAGTTGTGGGTCAGGAGCTTGGCGATCGGCAAGCGCACCGCGACCGTCGCAGAGCCGGGGCTACAGCATCTTGATCGTGACCTTGCCGACGCCCGCGTTTGCCGAGGCCGAGTTGGTCGGGTTCACGCCGGCGTTGTACGACCCGCCACCGCCACCGCTGGTGTGTCCAGAGTACGTGCCGGCCTGCCCGCCGCTGTAGCCGCCGCCGCCGCCCGAACGACAGACGTTGTCGGTGCCGATGCCGCCGCCGCCGCCGAACCCGCCGTCACCGGTGGGGTTTTGACCACCCGCCTTGCCGCCGGTGCCGCCGTTGACGAAGGACTTGCCGCCGCCGAGACCCGACAGGTTGCCGGTGGTGCCGTCGCCCAGCAGGCCGCCGCCGCCGGAGCCGTAGCCGTCGCCACCGGACTTGCCGCCGCCCTGACCGTTCAGGCCGCCGCCGGCACCCGAAGTGCTGCCACCGCTCTGGTCGGCGCTGCCTCCGTAGAAGGTGGTGGCGCCGTAGCCCAAGCCGCCTCCGCCGCCCGCGATGATCAAGGGGGTGTTGTCGTCCCGCGTCACGAAGGATCCTCCTCCTCCGCCGCCGCCAAAGTAGTTCGGTCCGGAAGAAGCGGTTTGGTCCAACCCCACCTGGCCGACCAGAATCTTCAGCTGGACGCCTGCGGCCAGGTTGAGGTCCCCCGCGATGCTGGCCCCCGGACCGCCGTTGTAGCCACCCTTGGCACCCAGCGCCTCGATGCGGTAGATGCCGGTGGTGGGGACCGTCCACAGCTGCGTGCCCGACGCCACCGACACCTTTCCATTCAGGGGGTTGCCGGGCGAATAGGCCGCGTCGCATTGGGCCTGGTTGGGTCCGGTAGACCCGGTGGCGCCGCAGGTGGTGAACGTCACGTCGGGCTTCTGCACCAGATCGCACTTGCCCGAAATGCACCACTTGCCGCCGCCGCAGTCGGTCTGGTCGGCGACGACCTGATTCTGGCAACCGGTCAAGGACTGGCAGGTGTCTGTCGTGCAGGGGTTGAGGTCGTCGCAAGACAGCACCGAGCCCTGACAAAACTTGCCCAAGCACGCATCGTTCGCGGTGCAGGCGTTGCCGTCGTTGCAGTTGGCCGAGTTGGGCGCAAACGAGCACCCAAGCGTCAGGTTGCAGACGTCGTCGGTGCAGGGGTTGCCGTCGTTGCAGACCTTGGGCTTGCCGGGGGCGCACTTGCTGGCGGCGCAGGCATCCCCCTCGGTGCACGGCGCGCCGTCATCGCAGGGCGCGGTGTTGGCGACGTGCAGGCAGCCCTTCACCGCGTCACAGCTGTCGTCGGTGCAGACGTTGCCGTCGCTGCAGCTGCCGGCCGTGCCTCCGGTGCACTTGCCGGTCGCGCACACATCGTTCTCGGTGCAGGCGTTGCCGTCCTGGCAGGGCAGCTGGTTGGGGAAGTTCTTGCAGCCGCTGGCAGGCAGACACGAGTCGGTGGTGCACGCGTTGTTGTCGTCACAACTCTTGGCCTGACCGCCCAAGCACTTGCCGCCAAGGCACTGGTCGTAGTTGGTGCAGGCGTTGCCGTCGCTGCACGCTCCGACGGCGGGGGAGGTCGTGCAGCCGACCTTGGGGTCGCAAGCATCCGTCGTGCAAGGGTTCTTGTCGTCGCAGTTCAGCGCCGTGCCGAAGCAGGTCTTGCCCACGCAAGCGTCCGGCCCCGTGCAGATGTTGCCGTCGTCGCACGCGCCGCTGGCGGCGACGTTGGAGCAGCCGGTCGCCGGACTGCACGCGTCGGTCGTGCAGCTATTGCCGTCATCGCAGTTCTTGGGCTGTCCGCCTTGGCACTTGCCTCCGCTGCACGCCTCGTCGGTCGTGCACGCCGTGCCGTCATCGCACGGACCCGCGGCCGCGCTCTGGGTGCAGCCGACCTTGGGATCGCACTCGTCCTGCGTGCATGGGTTCTGGTCGTCGCAGATCCGAGGGCTACCCATGCATGTCTTGGCGATACAGCCATCGTTGACAGAGCACGCATCGCCATCGTCGCAAACGCCCGTCGCCGAGGCCGTCTGACAGCCCTTGACCGGGTCGCACGTGTCCACCGTGCAAACATTGCCGTCGTTGCAGGACTTGGCCGCGCCCGAGGCACAGCTGCCGGCCTTGCAGACATCGTCGCCGGTGCAAGCGTTGCCGTCGGAGCACGGGGCCTGATTGGCTGCATGCACGCAACTGCCCTTTCCGTCGCAGTTATCATCGGTGCAGGGGTTGCCGTCGTCGCAGGTTTGACTGCCCACGCCCTTGCACACCCCGTCCTTGCAGGCGTCGTCCACGGTGCACGCGCTGCCGTCGTCGCACGGCACGGTGTTGGGCTTGGTGCTGCAGCCACTGGCGGGCAGGCAAAGGTCGTCCGTGCAGGGATTGCCGTCCGAACAGGTTTTGGCCACGCCGGGCTTGCAGTTGCCGCTGGCGCACGCGTCATCGACCGTACAGGCGTTGCCATCGGAACAGCCGCCGATGCGCGCGGCGTGCACACACTTGCCTTGGGCATCACAGGAGTCGTCGGTGCAAGCCTTGCCGTCGTCGCAGCCCGATGCGATCCCCTTGCAGACCATGTCGGCGCAGACGTCGCCAATCGTACACGTGCTGCCGTCGTCGCAGGGTTTCGTATTCGCAAGGTATTCGCAGCCGGCCGCCCCCTGACAGGCATCGTCGGTACACGGATTGCCATCGTCGCACGACACCGGAGCGCCGGCCTTGCAGATGCCGCCGGAGCACGCATCCTGGGTGGTGCAGGGGTTGAAGTCGTCGCAGGGCAGAGCATTCGGCGTCTTGACGCAGCCTGCGACCGGATCGCAGCTGTCGGTCGTGCACACGTTCTGGTCGTCGCAGTCGATGGGCTGACCGATGCACGCGCCGTCGGCACAGCTGCTGGTCAGGGTACAGGCATCGCCGTCGTCACAGTTGCCCCCGACGGCTGCATGGGCGCAGCCCTGCCCGGACTGGCACGTGTCCGCGGTGCATGGGGTACCGTCGTCGCAGGTTGCAGCGGCCTCGTACCCCCCGCCGTCGGCCTTGCATCCGAACCAGCCACTGGCGGCGCAGGCTCCCCCTGAGCACAGGGCGGGGCGGCAGTCGTGGTTGGCGTCACAGAACTGCCCAGTGGGACAGTCCGCGGTGATGTTGCAGTCGGCGCAGGTCCCCGAGGTCTTGTCGCACACACCCGTGCAATCCTTGCTTGTCTTGCACGGGGTCACGGGCACGCAGGCGTGGTCCTCGCATGCATGGGCGGTCGGACAGTCGTCTGCTACGTTGCAGTCGACGCAACCGCCTTGGTCGCCGCAGACCTGACTCGCGGCCTTGCACTCCTTGTCCGAAGCACACGGAGGCACCGGCAAGCACACGTGGTCGCGGCAAACCGCAGCCGTTCCGCAGTCTTGGGAGGTGAGGCACCCCACACAGGCGCGGGTCGCAGGTTCGCAGACGCCGGTCACGCACGGAGTCGTGGCGTCGCAGGGCATGGCAGGCGCCGACACGATCGGCAGATCGGGAGCGTCGGCGACATCGGCAACGTCGGCAACGTCGGTGACATCGGCAACGTCGGTGACATCGGCAACATCGGCGCCCTCTGTGGCATCCAGAGTATCCAGGCCATCGGTGTTGTTCGTGG
This sequence comes from Myxococcota bacterium, assembly GCA_049317445.1. Taxonomy (GTDB): domain Bacteria; phylum Myxococcota_A; class UBA9042; order UBA9042; family UBA9042; genus CAJBNH01. The sequence goes on from JBMOIG010000071.1 coordinate 18,725, forward strand.
CTTCCGTGACGTCGGCAACTTCAGAGCCTTCAAGGCCAATGGTGATGTCGGGGTTGGCCGCGGCGTCGGTCGCGCCACCGTCATTAGACGGAACCCCTTGGTCGAGTTGGACTCCCAAGTCGGCGAGCGCGGCGTCGACCACTGCATCGGCCGCCTCACCACTGGCTGAAACGTTTTCGCACGCGCCCATCGCCACCGCCAAAACACCCACGCACGCAAGGTGGGTCAGTCGACGGAATGCGGACGGATGCACTGAAATGCTGAGTGTTTTGCCCATTCGCCGCTCCGGCGCCCCCCCGGACGCACACACCTCCTGCATGTACGCTGGCCCGGGGGACGCGTCAAGGCGACGATGGCCAACCCGCTCCACCACTTGCGTCTTGCCGCTGCCGGGTGCCCCCTGTAGCCTGCCGCGCTTGGCCGGGCCCCGCCGAGACTTGCCGGCCTCTGCCCTCGACGAGGAACCGCATGGCCCACCCTGCCCCCACCGTTTCGCCCGCCATCCCTGACCTCGGGGTGCCCCGCAGCCGCATCGTCATCGCGAGCATGGTTGGCACCACGATTGAGTTCTACGACTTCTACATCTACGCGACTGCCGCCGTGTCGGTGTTTCCGTTGCTGTTCTTCACGAAAGGCGACCCCGGAGCTGCACTGCTCGCGTCGATGGCAACGTTCGGCGCGGCGTTCGTGGCGCGACCGGTGGGCTCGGTGCTGTTCGGCCACTTCGGCGATCGGATTGGGCGCAAGGCGACACTGGTCGGCTCGCTGCTGACGATGGGCATCGCCACTTTCCTGATCGGCCTGCTGCCCACCTTTCTGCAAGTCGGGCTGCTGGCGCCCACGCTGCTGACGATCCTCAGGTTCTGTCAGGGCTTGGGTCTGGGCGGTGAGTGGTCGGGGGCGGCCCTGCTCGTCACGGAGACGGCGGAAGAGGGCAAGCGCGCTTGGGCCGCCATGTGGCCACAGCTGGGTGCGCCGTTCGGCTTCCTGCTGGCCAATGGCTTCTTTCTGCTGCTCACGGTTTTGTTCAACTACGACTCGGCGCAGGCACAGCAGCAAAGCGAGTTCTTGGCGTGGGGCTGGCGGATCCCGTTTCTGGTGTCGATGGCCCTCGTTCTGGTGGGGCTGTACATGCGCCTCAAGCTCGAAGAGACCCCCGTGTTCGCCCGTGCCGTCGCGCGCGGGCAGAAGGTCGACACCCCGGTCGCCGTCGTGTTTCGCGAGCACTCCAAGGCATTGGTGTTGGGCACGTTCATCATGCTTGCCACGTACGTGCTGTTCTACCTGATGACGACCTGGATCCTGTCCTACGCCATCGGCGCTACAGGGCTGGGCTTCTTGGGGATTGGCTATCGCGACTTCTTGGTGCTGCAGCTGGTCGCCGTGCTGCTGTTCGCCGCCATGACGCCCGTGTCGGGCTGGCTGGCCGACCGCTTTGGCCGGCGCGCGGTGCTGCTGATCGTGACCGCGGCCATCTTCCTGTTCGGCCTGACGTTTCGGGTGTTTCTGGACCCGGCGGTGATGGGTGTCGGCGCCCAGGCCAACCACGGCTTGATGCTCGTGTTCCTGTGCATCGGCATGACGCTGATGGGCCTGTCGTTTGGGCCGATGTCCGCGATCCTGCCCGAACTGTTTCCCACGCACGTTCGCTACACCGGCTCTGGCATCGCCTACAACGTCTCGTCGATCCTCGGTGCCGCGCTGACGCCGTTCGCCGCTGTCTGGCTGGCGCGCACCCATGGTGTGGGATCGGTGGGGCTGTACCTGTCGGCACTGTCGCTGTTGACGCTTACGGCGCTGTGGGTGTCCAAGGAAACGCGCGACGCTGGCTTGGAGTAGCGCTGGGGCTTGCCGCGCACCCCAAGCCATGACGGCCTCTGTGGTCCGCGGTGCGGCATCCCCCCGCCGAACAGGTGGAGTTCAAGGCCCCGCCCCGACGGCTTGGGCCCCACGCTGTGAAAGGCGGGCGCGGATGCAGTGGAAATTTCAAGTAGTACTGCAATGTTAGAGTGGTTGACCGAGTGTGTGCCCCGGCGCAGACTCAACGACTGACGTCGGCATGGACTGACTTGGGGTCGGTTCTGCGGCGGGCTAGGGTGCAGCGCCAACTGCAACCCAAGGAGCCCCTGATGTGGACCCGACTGCTGACCCTCGTGCTCGCGCTGACGTTGACTGCGCCCGCCCTTGCGGCGGCAAACCCGATGAGCATGAACGTCTTGCGCGTCAAGGGGGTACCCGGCACCCGCCACGTGCAAGTGACGTTGGCCAAGTCCGGCGGCGGCAGCGCGGGCGAGGTCAAGCGCGACGGCGTCGTCATCACGCCCACGTGGACGACCATGTCGGGCTATCAGGCCAACATGGGCTCGGGCGTTTCCAACGTGGCGGCCGACCAGTTCTGCGACTGTCTGCTGCCGATCGGCCTGCACGAGTATCAGGTCGCGGCCACGGAAGGCGGGACGTTGAATGGCAGCATTGTAGTCACCGGAGTCGCCGCGGCCCCGATCATGCCCCCGCCCAACAACGACGACGCGGACAGCGGTCAGTCCGACGCTCCGGCCGATGTCATGCCATGGGACGAGCCCGAGCCTACCGGCTTGCAGGGCCTGGACTGCGCCGTCACTTGCGCCGCCACCCCGCCGGCGGACACGACGGACGACACGACCGTCACCGACGGCATCGGCGCGCAGGACACCACCGGCGGCAGCATCACGCCCCCGGCAGAGTCGAGCGGCAGCAACTGCAGCGCGGCCCCGACCGGTCGAGTCGCCGGCCTGGCCGGACTGCTCGCTCTGTTGGTCGTCGGCCTGTTCCTGAGGCGACGCGCCTGACCGTGCGCGCGCTTCTCGTCCTCGGCTGCCTGCTAATCGCCGCCTGCCGCGCACCCGCGCCCGCCACACCCGCGGCCGCCAAGCGCGTCGACCGTCTGGAGTCGCACTGGGACCCCGCCACCGGTCGCGGTGACGTCCGCCACTTCTACGCCAACGGCGACATCTCGCGCACCTGCTTCCACTGCGACTACCCAGGCTACACCGGCGGCCTCGTCGTCGGCGGGTTCAACGGCTCGGGCATGGGCTTCTACCCAAAGGTGCCGATCCGGGGCTTTCGCGCCATCAACGTGCTGTGCGCCCAAGACGAGTCGATCCGGGACCTTGCGGACGGCCGCGAGTGGACCTGGGGCTGGTCGGAGAACTTCGGCAAAGGCGACGACGGCGAACGACTCGAGTACCAGCGCGGACGCGTGATCGCGGCTGGACCCGAGCGCGTGGTCCTGCAAAGCGAAAACGCCGGCGGCTGCTTCCGCGTCACCAAATTGGCCTACACGCGCGCGGCCGCGCGCTGGTGGATCGTGGCCACCCGCATCGTCAACCGCTGCAAGTCCCCAGTTCGCTTCGATTGGTGGAGCGGCGACGACCCGTGGGTCGGGCGCTACCGGTCCGCCGAGGGCGACGTCGGCTGGACACCGCTGGGGCTTCACGAGCGCGAGACCGACCTGTGGCCCTTCACCGAAGGCGGCATCTACGACTTGGGCAGCACGGCGTTGGGCCAGAGCCAAGCGGCGTTCTCAGCTCAGGCGGACTTTCTGGCCGTCGACCCGGCACTGCCCCTGCCGGACCGCGCCCTGCTTGCCCGCAAGTTTGCCCACGATCCCAAGGAGATCAACCCGACCCGCGTGCTCGACGCCACCGCCATCATCGCCTTGAATCTGGGCTGGACCGACCGCACGCTGGCGCCGGGGCAGGGACTGACGGTGGCGCTGGCGATGGGCCTGAGCGACGTCGGGCAACCCGGTCAGACGCCCCGCATCCCGGCGATCTCTGCGCAGGACTGGTCGGTGTGGCGCACGTGGCTGCGCGAGAGCCCCGACGGCGCGCCACGCCCCAGTCCTGCCTTCGCGGCTGAAGAAGTCGAGCTGGACCTTACCGCTTCGCACCTCAACGTTACCGGCACCTACTGGCTGCGCAACGACACCGACACGGAGCTCGCGACCGAGATCCGCTATCCCGTGCTGGTGGCCCCGGATCGGCCGGCGCCGCGCATCGTGGTGGTCGACGGCCGGTCGCTGGCGACGACGGCGGGGGGCACCGCCGGCACCGTCGAAGTGCGCTTTCCGATTCGTGTTCCGCCGCTGGGTCTTGCGCGGTTCCAGTGTCGTTACCAGCAGACGCACACTGGACACGAGGCCGCCTATCTGGTCACCTCAGCCAACAGTTGGCCCACGCCCATCGGCCGCGCCGTGTTCCGCATCCGCCACCCCGCCGCTCTGGGCCCCGTCGTGCCAAGTCTGCCGCCGGACCGCATCTGGCACGCTGGGACACAGGTCGAGCAGGTCATCGTGCGGCACGAGTTCCGGCCAGACGGCGAAGTGGTCTTGCGCTGGGGGACAGACGCTCGCCATTGAAGCGAATTTCAGGGGGGGGAGAGAGATGCTGCCTTGTGACCGACGACTCGAGAGCCTTCTCGTTTGCGCGCTGTGGTTGGCGGGCTGTTCCACGACGACCTACCCGCCCGGCCTGCTTGCGCCCACAGACGGGTCGACCACCGCAGACGGTCTGGGCGACGTGTCGGACGCGCCAACCCTCGACGTGACCGGCGACTTGCTTGCCGACGCCGCCACCGACGGCCAAATGCAAGATATCGCAGGCGTTGAGGAAACCGACGACGACGACGTCCTGGTCGTCGACTACGACCTGCTCGACCCTCCGGAAACCGACGTCGCGACCGTCGATACCGCGCCGCTGTTGCCGGGCTTGGCCGTGGTGTTCGCCCACTCGTCTTCCCTCCTGTATCGCTTGGAGAACAAAGCCTTTTCCCTTGTGGGACCATTCCAGTTCAACAAGGCGGCCGGGTCCGTCACGGACATCGCGCTCGACGATGCCGGTCAGCTGTTTGCGGTGACGTTTGACGACCTGTTCCAGTGCGACAAGGCGACGGCGCACTGCACCTGGCTGGCCTCACTGCCACAGAGCTTCAACGGCCTGACCTTTGTCCCCGCAGGCGTTCTGGACGTGGCCCCGGTGCTGATCGGCATCTCGCTGTCGGGCGACTGGAACCGGATCACCGTGTCCGGGGGCACCGCGACCATCCAGTGGCTCGGGGACTACGGCGGTCTGGCTTCCTCAGGCGACGCCTTTTCGGTTGAGGGGATAGGCACTTACGCCACGGTCACCGCCGGTGGCAGCACCGACCTGCTGGTGCGCGTCGACCCCAAGACCGGCGCGGTGCTCGCCAATGTCGGCGACACGCATGTCTCCGGCCTGTGGGGCCTCGCGTGGTCGGGCGGGGTTTTGTACAGCTTCGCGGAGGGCGGCGGCGTGTACACCTTGGACATGCAGACCGGCTCGGCGACGCCGATTTCCGGATTCGCCAACCTGCCCAGCACGTCCTGGTGGGGAGCGGGCGTCTCGACGCGAGCAGCGCAGCAGTAACCGCCGTCCACCCGCTGGCGGCACCGGTCGCGAGGCCGACGGCTGCAGCTGCCTGAAGCGCGCACAGCCACACTCAACCCGCGATCGCACCCGAGTTTGACAGCGATCAGCCCTTTGGAGCACATGCCGGACACCCAGCAC